>NZ_JBHYKG010000007.1:0-71592 GCF_042741245.1 Kitasatospora sp. NPDC058965 | reverse complement strand
GCGATTGGTGTTTTTGTTTTTTTGGTGGGGGTTTTTTTTGTTAATGTGGCGGTGGGCGGGGTTCTCGTTGGGGTGGGGGCGGGGGCACCGGGGGGGGCACGGGGGGGGGGCCCCCGGCTGCCGTCCCACGGACGCCGCACACCCGCCGCCCGCCAACCACCTGCCACTTCCACCAGGAGCGCACCGCCCGCGCGATCGTCCTCGTCCTGGCGACCGGGCTCGTGTTCGGCTGCTTCGCCGTCCCGGCCCTGGAGGAGACGGAACCCGTGCCCCTCTTCACGGGCCGGCTCGCCCTGCTGCTGATCCCGGTGGTCCTCCTCACCACCTGGCGCCGCACCGTCCTGAGCCCCCTCCCGGCACCGGCCCTCCTCCCCCCAGGCAGCCCGCCCGACAGCGTCCTGAGCTTGGCGCGTGGCCGCCGGCTCGGGTTGTACTGATGAGCCGCCGGCGCCTTGGGACTTGGCCGACTAATGCCGGGCCCGCGCGGCGGAGGGCTTCTGGACGCTCCTTCAGATCGGCCTCACCGGCAGCGCCGAGGATGCCGGAACCGTGGCCGACATCTGCGAGCACTTCGACATAGGCGGCGAGCAGTCCTCGTACTACCGGGCGCTGCTCCGAGAGCGGATACAGGCGAAGACCAAGCGTCGGCGCCCGGTACACCCACCCCCGTAGGCAGCCATCGCAAGACCACCGCCGAGCGACCCGACACCTATCTGGAGCCCGCGAGTCGACCCACCCCAACGACAAAGCCCCAGGCCACTGACCTGGGGCTTTCTCTCTGAGCGGGCGACGAGAATCGAACTCGCGCTATAAGCTTGGGAATCTTTGGGCGTTCGGGCCCGAAGGAGCCTGTGACCTGCGCCAATACCTGATCAGGTGGGTTCGTAGAGGGTCCGGTTCCGACCGCTGCCGACCGTCCTTCACCACCCGTTCTGGCACGGATCTGGCACGACCTGATCAGGTCATCCGATCAGCGCTCGCGTGCGGGCTCGCGGAGGATGTGTCGCTGCCCTCAGGCTCTCATGCAGAGCGCCTCGCTCACAGAGCTGACGACCAGTTCGCCATCGACGATCAGGACCAGTCGTATAAGGCCCACAGAGCCGCCTCCTGTAATGACGAGTCGCGAGCCAGCCCTCCCCGGTGAGTGAGGCGGTCTTCCCCCGGCCCCTCTCCATGCCCAACACTGCTGACGGGGATCTTCGGAGGGGGACCGCATGGCCAAGCGAGGCGGACGTCGCTCATCCGCGCGGAAGCGCCGGAACAACCAGTGGAAGGCAGCCGCCGTTGGCGCTTGTGTGCTGCTGCTTCTCCTCACGGCTTTCTGGTCGCTGATCTGGCCGTACCTCCTCGGCGCGGCCGGGATCAGCGGTGTTGGCGCGCTTGGGTGGTGGCTGTGGCGCACCGACCGCCTCCTTCGTAGCGGCGATCGGAAGTGGCGGGCCGAGGAACTGGTGCGGGCCGGCCACCGGACGCTCGCCGACGTGGACAAGATGACCGGCACTGAGTTCGAGGAGCTGGTCGCCGACCTCTGCCGCCGGGACGGGTGCTCCGAGGTCCAGCGAGTAGGAGGGGCTGGCGACAACGGAGCCGACGTACTCGGCCGCCTGCCGGATGGCCGCAAGATGGTGATCCAGTGCAAGCGCTACGCCCCCACAGCCTCCATCGCGAGCCGCGAAGTCCGCGACCTCCTGGGCGCCAAGCAGCACTTCAAGGCCGACATCGCCATCTTCGTCGCCACCACTCGCTTCACGCGCCCCGCCGAGACCTTCGCCCAGGAGAACGGGATCATCGCCATCCATCGCGACCACTTCGGCGTCTGGAACAACGGCGCCACTTTGGACTCGTTGACGCACATCAGCGGAGCGGGCCAAGGCGACCCACGCCATCGCGCCCTGTGGAAGAAGACCTACCAAGCCGACGGCCGGTGATTCCAGGGCGGCCAACCGGGGTCTCGCCGGTTTGGCCGCCGCTACGGGTATGGATGCGGAGAGTGATGACCGGCTTGATTCAACTACTCAAACGTGAAAGTAATCGAACAGACGGACCAACGATCGACGGATGCCGCTAGCATCGGGCTGCCCGGTCGATGCATCTCGTTTCCGTGCCGATCTGAGCCAGTGTGGTGCAGGTCATGGCCACCAAGAGACACTACGGGCAATGTTGGCCGGGCCGGACCGCGCGCAGACTAGCCTGACCGTAGGCGGGACGTGCCAGCCCGTGTCTGGGCTGACTCATGGCCGTTAGTGCTGGTGGCCCGGGTGCGAGCTTGGAACGTGATGCACGTGGGCACAGGCGCCAAATGGGGCTTTGCCGCCCACGCGCCGTGTGGGCCGTGCCTATTCGGACGGCGGCGTGGACCGAGCCGTGACTGGGTTACGGCTTCAGGACGAGGACAGGGTGAGGTCATGGCGGTTGCAGCGCGAGAACCCATGGAAATGGTCTCGGCGGCAGCCGCACCGGGCACGCTTCTGCCTGATGAGTCCCAGGTGGGTACCGTCACAATCCTGGGCACCCACGCCGTTGTTGCTTATCGCCCCAATGTCCAGGAGTGCCAGCGGCGCCGTGAGGCTCGAACCGGCGTCCTTGGTCGCAGCGACGTACTCGACCTGCTCATGAGCCTGCCGGTGGATGAACCTGTTCCCGTAGCCTCGCTGACCGAAGCAGAGCGCCGCACCCTGAAGGCTGTACCCAGGGGCGCCATTGTCCGCAGCAGTGGGGTAGTCACCCGCCAGGTGATCCAGCCTTTGCGTGTCGACCTCGCCGTCGTTCCCGGACGAGGCTGGGAAACGGCGATGGAGAAGGCCGAGCGGTTCACCCCGTTTTGCACTCGAGCGGTACTGGTCGAGGGTGCGTTGCGCCGTAAGGACGACGCAGTAATGCAAGCAGACTTCTACGGCATCGGTCTCCTCGTGGCAGTCGGCGATGAGGTGGATGTGTTGGTGCCGCCGCGGCCCTTCGTACGCAGGAGGCATAGCGCGGCGGCGTGGCGCTTCGTCGAAGAGGTTCATCGGCAACTCGGCTGAGACGTTCCTCCAGGCCGCATTGCTTCGCGGGAGCACCTACTTACGTCAGTAGGTGCCTGCCCGATGAGGTCCGGCCAGGTCGAGGCTCTCGGCAGTCGAGGGCGCTTACCTTGTCCCGGCAGGAAGCGCGGCCCATGCCTTCAGCGGTGTCGGCGCCTGGAATCCTGCTCGCGAAGACACCCCGAGACGCTGATTCTCGAGGGCGTACTGTTCAACGGCCGCGGCGCACTTGTCACGCCACCAGCCTTGGCGGTCGGCACCGGCAGCATGGGCGGCCATCTCGGATGCCCAGCCTCCCCAGACGAGGACGTTGTGGTCCTCGGACTCCTGGCGTGTCAGGCCGTCAGGTTTGTCGAAGCGGTCCAGGGCCTGCCCGTCGCACTCGTCGCAGTAGCAGACTGGGGGAGGGGTGTTGGCGTACTTGTTGGCCAGTCCCACGGCACCCTTGAAGCACATCAGGTTAGGCAGCAACACCTTCGGATACTGCGCTCCTCCTCCGCTTGCCACGAGCACACGCTCGCCCGGGGCAACGGAATGGCGCAAAGAGCTGTCTGAGCCGATCCCGGCAAACGAAGCCCCGTAGGCCATGGCGTCGAGCGCCGCGAGATCGCTGCGCAGAAGAGCCATGTGTTCGACCTCGGACATGAGGCGCCGGAGATTAGCGGGCATCTCCTTAGCGCCCTCGAGCGGGTCGAACTGGCCCGCCAGGATCAACGCCTTGGGCTGCTTGATCTGCGTGCAGATGGCAATGAGTTGCCTGATATGGCTGTCCTTCAGCCACGCGGCATCGATGGGCAGCGAGACGATGACGTCCCCTCGTTCGATCCGCTCTGCCGCATGCCAGACCGCCTTGAGTGCCCTGGCGTTCTCGGGCTCGACATAGCCGGTCGGGGTCAGCGCAGCGCTCGCGCCTCTGGCCTTCTGGAAGCTCAGTGACGTCTCGACATCGGCGAACATGTCGTCGCGCGGCAGGAGGAACGGCTCGTCGACAGTCGCAGTGTGTGTCTTGTACGGGGCGGAGTCGATCAGAAGAGGGCCGGTGAACCCCACCTCGGTCCGCAACTGGAAGGCGCGCTCATCGGCCGTGTCGCCAGTCACCACGATCCCGCCGAGGTCATCATCGATCGAGTGGCGCATTCGGGGGATGAAGCGAGTGTTCTCGTGCACCAGTACGCGGCCCCGGAGCAGGGGCAGCGGCGAAACGTTGGAATCCAGAACGCGCAGAGCGGTGGGGCGTTGGCCAGGAAACGAGAGCTCGGTCATCGAGGTCACCTCACGGGTTGGCCGAGGACCATGGGGTTCCCGGACGAAGAGGATGCGCACAAGTAGATCTCGTGGAACTCCTCGTGATCCAGACCGGCAAGATGGGCCGCTTGGATCGGATCGAGGTGGTGCTCCCGCTCAAGTCGGGTGACGACCTGGGCAAGGTGGTGCGGGGTCTCGCGTGGTACGAGTCCCGGCTCATTGGTGCGGTAGCCCAAGGCGGACATCTCCACCATGAGCTTGCGGTACTGCCATTCCTTAATGATGTTCAGGGAGAAGGCCCTGCGGATGAGGGCCGCCATGGAAACTCCCCAACGTGCCTTGAGTTCGAGCAGACGGGGCAGGTCGACGCCCTGCTTCAGGTCTTGCCGGATGCTGCCGTAAGGCATAAGGAACTGAGCCGCGAAGTAGTCGGCCTCCTGCTCCTGCTCGCGCGGGTCACCGGGCTGAGTGTGCATCAGTACGTGACCCAACTCGTGAGCGAGGCTGAATCGGAAGCGATCACCAGGGGCGGTGGAGTTCAGCAGGAAGAGCGGCGGTCCCCCTGGGGGCCACTGGCTGACGGCGTCGAGTTCCGTCGTCTGCAGGTCCCTGACCACAACCAGAGCACCGGCCTCTTCGATCAGCCTGGTCAAGTCCGTAACCGGACCCGTCGGCACGTCCCACTCTTCGCGGATGGTGTCGGCCGCATCCTGAGGGGTGTCCAGGTCGCTGACCGCGATGTGGCGGAAGCGGTGCTTGCCGGAGTCCGCGACCGCTCGGGTCAAGGCGTCGGTCTGATGACGGGTGAAGGCCAGGGTGGCATGGATGCGTCGCAGGTCGGCGACTCCCATCGAGGCGCGCTTGCGGTGGTGAACCAGGCCGATGCCCACCCCTTGCATGTCAGTGGTCGCACATAGCATCTGAGGCGTGTACCTCAGAGCCGTTGCAAACAAGTCCAGTCGGTCCCCCTTGACGGCGAGCCTGCCGGCCTCGGCGCGACTGACGTAGCCCTGGGAGATCCGGTTGGGCTGGTCCAACTTCGACATCTGCTCGGCCACGTCGACCTGGGTCCAACCCCGGGACTCCCTGGCTAGTACCAGCATGGCGGGCTGTGCGACCAGGTCCTCGTCGATCGCCATGGCTCACCTCCCGCTCAGGCAGATCACCTAACCCTGCTCCAGAGTATACACATAATCATGCCGCGAAATATTCCGCCTTTCAACGGGTCAAGGTGCAGAACGGGACAGGCTGGACCCCAGGGAGCAATCCGTGGACCGCGAGGGGCGAGCGCCGACTACTTGCTGGGACCTCGACTCAGAGCAAGTCGGGGCAGCGGCGGACTCCTGAAGCTAAAGGTCCGTACCCAGGCAGCGCTCCGGCAGCTGCAGCAGTGCACGGATGCTGGCCAACTCTGAGGTGGTTCTACAAGTCCCCCTGGGAACTCAGCCAGGTTTCGAAGCCGGACAGGAACTCGCCCATCGCCCCGAGTGAAGACGGGTTTGCCGTGTACTGAACCGACAGGTTGACCTCGTACAGCTTGTATGCGGGCCGTGCGTCGCGCGCTGCTGCAGCGGCGGCTGCCAGCGCACGGACCGCGTCGTCGCGCCGGCCGGTCTCGACTGACTCGATGAGCTCGGGCCAGAGGTTGTCTCCGATGTGGTCGAAGAGCTCCATCAGGTGCAGGCCGGCCTTGTGGGCACGGTTACGGATGGCCTCCTGCTCTGCGCTCCAGTGGTCCTCAGCCCATCGGTCGTCCTGCTCGTCCGGCTCCGACCAGTCGGCCATTTCGTTCTGGAACTGGCGGTCGAGGTCCTCCTGGGTCAGCCGCGGGTGCTCGAAGGCAGGCGTTTCCCCAGCCTTGAACAGCTCGATCGGCACTGTGAGGTCGGGGGTGAGCGTGCCCTCCAAGAGCGCGGTCAGCAGCAAGATCGCGTCGATCTTGGGAAGGATCTCCGCTACGTCCACGAGGGCCCCCAGGGTTCCGACTGCCTGCTCCACAGCCGAGTAGTCGTGCTCGGCGATCTGGTTGTCAAGGTCGAAGTGGAGGTGGACGATCGCGTCGCCGATGCCGCGGAGTTCGTCCAGATGTGCGTCGACCTCGGCCTCGATGCGTTCGATGCGCTGTCGAAGTTCGCGAGCCTCGGCGGCCTGCTCCTCAAGTGCGGCTACCGCTTTGGCGATCTCACTCACACTCTGCCCCTTGTCCCGTGAGGATCAGTCTCAACTTCTTGGACTGGCAACCCTATTACCAGCCGCGGACCTTGCGTCCGTACTCGGTGTCGGGGTGCAGCAGGGCGTCGGCGACCCGACCGCCGGCGTCCTTGGCGCCGCCTCCGAAGTTCAGGACGCCGGCGGCATTGGCGCTGGCGGCGATGCCGTCCCAGAAGCGGGCGTCGCGGTCCCAGCGCACGGAGTCGAGCAGGGTGGTCAGCTGCTCCTCGGTGAGCCGCTGGCCGGCGGCGGCCCAGCTGGTGGCCTGGTGAGCGGCGACGCCGAGGCCGGCCAGAACGGCCGGGGCGGATACGGCGCTGCGGGCGGCGAAGTGCGGGTAGAGGCGGGCGATGAGCCGCGAGAGCAGCGGAACGAGCTGCTGCTCGATGTGGTCGGTGGTGACGCCCTCGGGCAGGGCGTCCTCGTGCACGGTCGCGGACGACAGTCCGAGCCCGCGCCGGCCGTGCAGGGTGGTGATCACCAGCGCCCGGAGGGCGGAGAGGGTCACGACCTCGGGATCGGTCTTGGTCAGCTGCCGCTTGCGGGCCTGCACGAGCTTGGCGAACGGAATGATCTTCTCGTCGTGCTCGATCTTGACGGTGCTCGCGACGCGGTGGGCGAGCTGGGTGCCGATGTCGCGCTGGTCCATGGACATGGCCAGGTTCTTGGCGACGGGGACGCCCTCGACGTTGCGGTCGTAGAAGATCTGCCGGGCGTCCTCGACGCTCAGCCCGAAGTACATCTCGAACGGCACCCGGACGGCGCTCAGCTTCTGGTACGTGGTTCCGAAGCGCTCCGGGTTGTCGTACAGATCGTGCCAGGCGGTGACCTGGGTCTCGCCGTCGATGGCAACGACGGGGGAGCCCGGGAGGACGGTGACGGTCCGGATGCCGCTGCCGGGCACCAACTCCTCGCTCACGGCGCCGGGGTGTCCGTCCAGCCACAGGGTGATGGGCGGAGTAGACCACGCGCAGCCGTGGTCGCCGTTGATCCCGGAAGCGATGTAGGAGGCGTACGAGACGACGTTCCGGCCCTTCTGGGATGCCTTGAGCATCCGCTGGACCAGCGCGCGCACCTCGGCGTGCCGGCGCAGGGTGCCGGAGGCGTACTTCAGGGCCCGCGTGTCCTCCTCGGCCTTCGGGGAGGGCACGAGCTGCAGGAGGGTCGGCAGTGCCATCGTGCCGATCACCGCGTCCGGGCGGAACGGGGTCACGGTCAGCTGGATGCCTTCAACGGTGGCGGTCGGCATGGTCAGGCTCATGGGGGCGGCTTCCTCTCGGTGCGACAGGCAGTGGGGCACAGCGGGGTCCGCGGTGCTGGTCCGAACGACGAGTGGTGCTATCCGAGAGTGACGACGCCAGCATGACTTAGGCCATCTGCTAGTTGATAACCGGGGTTATCAACTGAACAAGCAGAATCGGCCATCGTGGCGTCCTAGAGTGGCCACATCCGAAGCACCGAGAGTCGGCGAACGGCTCAACTCCAGGCCGCTTCGCGACCAGCCGAGAGAGGAGATCAATGCCATGTCCGCCGAGTCGTTAATGCCCGGCACCGCGGGGGTGAACGGAGGTGTGCTGCTGGTCTCCATGGCTGAGATCGCGGAACTGGCACAGGTCAAGCGGCCCGTGGTCTCCACCTGGCGTCGGAGATATGCCGACTTCCCCGCGCCCGCTGCCCAGAACGCTGGCCATCCCCTGTTCGATGGTCAGCAGGTGGTCGAGTGGCTCATCGCTACCGGACTGGGTAACACCCACCCGGGTCAGTTGCGCGCAGAGATCGTTCTCCACGGCATCGCCGCCCAAGCCGACCGAACCGACCCCCTTCGCACCGTCGAGACCCTCGGTGCTCTGCTGTGCCTGCGCCACCTGGACGAGCGGCCGCTCGCCGACGAGGCGACGGTGAGCACGCCCGAGGAAGCCCGCGCTGCCCTCCTGCTCCGGGCCGAACGTATGGACCCGGAGGATGAGTTCGTCCTTCGCGAGCTGCGGACGGCCGGTGCCGACGCAGCCCCGCTCGCCCGTCTCGCCGAAGCCATCGTGGAGGCCGCCTACGGAGAGCAAGGAGCCCACGAGTGGTTGCTCGCCTCACGCTCCCGGCTCAGCCTGCCCGCACTGACTGCAGATGCTCTGACCGCCGAGCTTCAGAGTCTCCTCGTCGATCTCACCGACCTGCGAGGCCGCCTCGATCGACAAGGCTCGGTCACACTTGCCGATCCGCATGCCCGCGCGGGCGATCTGCTTGTTGCCCAGATCCGCGAGGCCGACGTGCCCGACGCCATCACGGCAATGGCGGCCGACCCTGACGAGCGGCTGGCCCGTATCGTCCGGCGCCGCCTGCTGCTGGCCGGCATCGACGAGTTCTCGCTCGACGTCCAAGTCGGCCAGGTTCTCGAGGAAAGCTTCGCGGACCCTGACCTGATCGTCACCCAGCTTCCCTTCCAGTCCGGCGAAGACCGTTCGGTGCTCGCCGCTCTGGAGGGCATCGAGCGCGTCGCCGACCTGCTCGGTCCCGGTTGTACGGCCCTTGTCCTCGGCCCGGCTGACGCACTCGTCGATGCTCTGCCCGGCACAGCGGAGTCGCAGCTGCGCTCCGCCCTGCTGCGAAGCAAGGTCGTGGAGGCTGTGGTCGCCCTGCCCGGCGGCGTGCTGCCCTACCGGCCCGGCTATCGCGCGGCACTGTGGGTACTCACCCGCGGCCAGGTCTCGACGGCGGAGGGCAACGTGTTGCTCGCCGATATCAGTGCCGAGCCCCTCACCGAGGTGGTACGCATGCGGCTGGCCGAGGACATCCTTCTGTGGCGTGCCGAAGGCTTCCGTGCCCTCGACGGCCACGACCCACGCTACGGTCGCGCGGTGCGCGTCGCCGAGCTGGACCATGCCTTCGGTGGCCCACTCACCCCGCCGGGTCCGCCTGCCTCTCAGCTCCTGGCCCTTGCCGTTAGGGAGCGTCCCGCCCTCATCGCCGAGGCCGAGGGCCGCCTGGAGCGCGTTGCCAGGACAGGCCGATCGCACGATGACGAGTACGGTCCCTATCAGGGCGGCGTCGTTCGCCGCACCGGACCACGTCCCCGTCGCACCACCCTCGGTGCGTTGATCGCCGCGGGCCGGGTCACCAAGATCAAGGGCCACCGCCTTGACCAGCGGCACCTGACCGGAGGCGGTCAAGGCGGCCACCATTCCGTGCTCGGCTCCGAGGAGGTCACCGGACGTAGTGCTGTCGGGACCCGGCGCATCGACCGGCTGGTACTGGCGACGGCGTACGAGCACGTCGCGCTCACCGAACCGGGTGATCTCGTTTACACCTTGACGCCTGAACTCGGCGTGCTCATTGACCATGACGGGTTCAGCGTCGCCGCCTTCCCGACGCGCGTGCTGCGCGTCAACCCGGACGCCGAGCACCCGCTGACCCCGCGAGTGCTGGCCGCCTTACTTGGAGCAGCCCGAGGTACCGGTCGCAGCCCCAGCGCCGTACGCCCTGCCCGCTGCATCGAGGACTACGAGCTCCCCGACCTCGACCGTGAGGACGTGGAACGCTTCAACGTGTTGCTGGCCGAGATCGAGCGCCGAGAGCGGCTGCTGTGCACACAGGCCAATGCGCTCGCCGAGGCACGACGACTGACGACCGCGGGCCTGGCCGACGGCACCCTCACCTTCGGCGATAACCAGCCCTTACCACCGCGTTCCCTGCCAGACTGACCCATCGAGCCGCAGACCAGGAAGAAGGAACGATGCCCCCGCGCAAGCGAGCCACCACAGACCAGGGCGAACTGTTCGGCGCCTCCAGCACTAAGGAGATCAAGGACATCCTGTGGAAAGCCGCCGACAAGCTCCGCGGCTCCATGGACGCCGCCCAGTACAAGGAGTTCGTCCTGGGCCTGGTGTTCCTGAAGTACGTCTCCGACGCTTTCGCCGAGCGCCGTGCGGAACTGGCCGCCGACCCCGAACTGGCGGAGATCCCCGAGCACCGGCGGGCCGCGTTCCTCGAGGAGAAGGACGAGTACACCGAGAAGAATGTCTTCTGGGTGCCGCCCACCGCGCGCTGGGACTACATCGCTGAGAACGCCAGCAGCGCGGAGGGCGGTGTCGGCAAGCTCCTCGACGACGCCATGGACGAGGTGATGAGGGCCAACAAAGCCCTCACCGGCGTCCTGCCGAAGATCTTCAACCGCGACAATGTCGACCAGAAACGCCTGAAGGAACTCGTCGACCTGATCAGCGACGCCCGCTTCACCGGGCACGGTGACCGGCCGGCGCAGGATGTGCTCGGCGAGGTCTACGAGTATTTTTTGGAGAAGTTCGCGAAGGCTGAGGGCAAGCGAGCCGGCGAGTTCTACACCCCCGCGAGCGTGGTGCGGCTGCTGGTCGAGGTGCTTGAGCCGTACGAGGGGCGCGTCTACGACCCAGCCTGTGGCTCGGGCGGCATGTTCGTCCAAGCGGAGAAGTTCGTGCTGCGGCACCGAGGGCGTGACCACAGCCACGACATCGCGGTGTACGGTCAGGAGGCCAACGAGCGCACCTGGCGTCTGGCCAAGATGAACCTCGCCATCCACGGCATCGATCCCAAGGGCGTCGGCGACCGCTGGGCCGACACGTTCGCCGATGACAAACTGCCGGACCTCAAGGCCGACTTCATCATGGCCAACCCGCCGTTCAACATGTCCGACTGGGCACGGAAGACGGAGGACCGGAGGTGGGTATACGGCTTGCCGCCGCAGTCGAACGCCAACTACGCCTGGCTCCAGCACATCGTGTCGAAACTGGGTGACCGTGGCAGTGCAGGCGTCGTCATGTCGAACGGCTCAATGTCCTCCAAGCAGTCTGGCGAGGGCGAAATCAGGGCAGCGTTGGCCGAGGCCGACCTCGTCGCATGCATGATCGCCTTGCCAGGCAATTTGTTTCGCACGACGGCCATCCCGGCCTGCTTGTGGTTCCTCACCAAGGACAAGACTCCGCAAGGCACGAAGGCCCTGAATGACCGGCGCGGCGAGGTGCTCTTCATCGACGCTCAGGCGATGGGCACAATGGTCGACCGCACCGAACGCATCCTCACGGAAGGGGATCTGGAGAAGATCTCCGACACGTACCACGCGTGGCGTGGCACCGAGTCCGCGAAGAAACAGCGCCTTTCGTATGAGGACGTCCCTGGCTTCTGCTACAGCGCCACGTTGCAGGAGATCACCAAGCACGACCACGTACTGACGCCAGGTCGATACGTCGGCGTGGCCGAGGCCGAGGAGGACCCGGACGCTGAGCCGGTGGAGGAGCGTATTGCACGCCTGACGAAGAAACTCTTCGCGCATCTTGATGAGTCGGCGCGGCTCGACGCGGTCGTGCGTGAGCAACTGGGGAGGATTGGTGGCTGAGAACTCTACCTACCAGGACCTCGGGTTTTCCCGCCCGCCGAAGGAATGGGCCATCTCCCCCTTGGAGGAATTGCTGGCACCGAAAGGACTCGCCATTGGGGTGATGTACCCAGGGGCGCATGACCCGAACGGGGTCCCCATCGTGCGAGTTAAGAATATGCAGAACGGTGGCATTGTCACGGACGATGTGCTGCGCGTCGCCAAGGAGGTTGAGGAAAAGCATGCCGGCGCCAGGCTTCAGGGAGGGGAAATCCTCCTGTCACTGGTTGGTTCGGTCGGCCGGGTAGCCCTCGTGCCAGCGGAGATGTCCGGCTGGAATACAGCTCGTGCAGTCGCTGTTATTCGCGTAGCTGGTGGGGTCTCCAATTCGTGGGTGAAGATTTGGCTCTCGTCTGCTCCTGCACAACATTACATGCGCAGTCGACTAAATACCACTGTGCAAGCCACGCTAAATCTGCGGGATGTTCGGAACATTCCTATTGTTGTACCGCCCGAGGGGGACAGAAGGGCTATCATTGAGGTGCTCGGGGCGCTGGAGGATAAGATCGCATCCAACGAGCGCGTCATGGCCACGAGTCGGGAGCTGGGACTGGCTCTCTTCGCCGAGGCTATTCAAGCTGGTGACGCTATCGGAATCGCAGTTGAATCCGTTGCGTCTGCGCTTACCCGTGGCATCGCACCGAAATACACGGATGCCTTCGACGGGCTAATCGTGCTTAATCAGAAGTGTATTCGCGGTGGCCGCGTCAACCTGGATCCCTCCCGCCTGACTCTGCGGGAGAAAGTCGGGGCAGCGAAATTTCTACAGCGCAACGATGTGCTGGTCAATTCGACAGGAGTCGGCACTCTCGGCCGAGTCGCTCGTTGGACCTCGGATGTGGAAGCAACTGCGGACTCACACGTCACGATCGTGCGCTTTGACGAGAAACTGGTCGACCCTGTTTGCGCGGGATTTGCGATGCTGCGCTCCCAGCCCAAAATAGAGGCGATGGGGGAGGGGAGTACTGGCCAGACTGAACTCCGGCGCACTCAGGTGGGCGGGCTTCAAATCATGCTGCCCAGCCCTCCTCGGCAGAAGGAATTGCGTGTCAGGCTCGATGCATTGGAGGAGCGGGCTGATCAGGCAATTGCCGAGTCCCTGTCCCTCAATGCCCTGCGCGACACCGTCCTCCCCCAACTCATGTCTGGCGAGCTGCGCGTCCGGGACGCGGAGCGGATCGTGGAGGACGCCGTATGACCAGCGGCAGCACCGAGAACGACGGCAAGATGACCGAGTCCATTTGGGAGGGCCTGGCCATGGACGAGCTTTCCGAACTCGCCTGGCAGCCCGTGCGTGGCAAGGACGTCGCCCCCGGTTCCGGGCACCGCAAGGACTGGGACGACCTGATCCTGCACGACGAGCTCAAGGCGGCGATAGAGCGGCTCAACCCCAACCTTCCGCCCAGCGCCGTTCGCGAGGCACTCCGTATCGCGACCGACCCGGCATCCCGTGAGGCATATCCGGAGAACAAGCAAGCGCACGCCCATCTCACTTCCGGTATCCGCCTTACCTACACCGATGACTTCGGTGCCGACCAGACCCCCACCGTGCGCCTGGTCGACTTCAACTCCTGGGACGCGAACACGTACCACGTCGTCAACCAGGTGACCCTCATGGACGGTGACCATCGCCGTCGCTTCGACGTCGTCCTCTACGTCAACGGCCTCCCTCTCGCCGTGATCGAGCTTAAGAGCGCCGCCGCCGAGCACGCCACGCTCAAGGATGCGCACGCCCAGCTCCAGACCTACGTCGCCGAGTTTCCGATCGCCTTCCGCTACAACGTGCTGTGTCTGGTCTCGGACGGCATCACCGCCAAGTACGGCACGGTCTTCACCCCGTATGAGCACTTCGCGCCGTGGAACGTGGACAAGGACGGCGACCGCGTCGACACCAACGCGCCCGACTACGACGGCGTAGAGGCGCTGAGCCTCGCGCTCCACGGGCTGTTCAACCAACCGCGCTTCCTCTCGCTCACCGCCAACTTCGTCAACTTCACCTCCACCGGCAAGCGGATCGCCAAGCCGCACCAGTACTTCGCGGTCACCAAGGCAGTGGACGCCATCGTCAAGGCGTCCCGCAGCCACGGGCAGGCCGGTGTGGTCTGGCACACCCAGGGTGCCGGCAAGTCCGAGGAGATGGTGGAGACCTCCGCGCTGGTCTCCCGCCATCCCGCCCTGAACAACCCCACCATCGTCGTGATCACCGACCGCAACGACCTCGACGACCAGCTCTACGACACCTTCCAGGACAGTCAGATGCTCTTGGGGCAGGCACCCCTCCAGGTCGCCACCCGGGAAGAACTGCGCACCGAACTGCTCAACCGCCGCACCGGCGGAATCGTCTTCACCACCCTGCAGAAGTTCGGCCTCACTCAAGAGGAAAAGGCCGCCGGCGCTGCCCACCCGCTGCTGTCCGAGCGCCGGAACATCCTGGTCATCGTCGACGAGGCGCACCGCTCGCACTATGACAGCCTCGACGGGTACGCCCGCCACCTGCGCGACGCGCTCCCGTACGCCACGCTGATCGCCTTCACTGGCACCCCGATCTCGAAGGCCGAGGCCGACACCCGGGCCGTCTTCGGCGAGTACATCGACATCTACGACCTCAAGCGGGCCGTAGACGACGACGCGACCGTCCGCGTCTACCACGAACCGCGGGTCATCGACGTGTCGCTCCCGCCGGGCATCGACCCGGACGCTATCGACGAGCAGGCCAACGCCCTCACCGAGGGCATGGACGACGCCGAGCGCCGCCGCGCCGTGCAGTACGCGGCGACCATGAACACTGTCTATGGCGCACCTGACCGCATAGCTACCCTCGCCGACGACCTGGTATCTCACTGGGACCAGCGCCGCGAGCTGATGAAGTCACAGATCGGCGGGCCGGGCAAGGCGATGATCGTGTGCGCCACCCGGGAGATCTGTGTCCGGCTGTACGACGCGCTGGCGGAACTCCGCCCGCAGTGGGCGAGCGACGATGTCGACAAGGGCGTCATGAAGATCGTCTTCCACGGCGACCGTACCGACCTCGAGCACCTGCGCAAGCACGCCCTGCGTAAGTCCCAGCAGAAGGTCGTCCAGGCCCGCGCGAAGAACCCCGACGACGAACTCGAACTGCTCATCGTCCATTCGATGCTGCTCACCGGCTACGACGCGCCGCCCATCCACACCATCTACATGGACAGGCCCATGCGCGGAGCCAACCTGATGCAGGCTCTGGCCCGCGTCAACCGCCGCTTCCGGGGCAAGCAGGACGGCCTCCTCGTCGGGTACGCACCGCTAACCGACAACCTCACCAAGGCGCTGGCCGAGTACTCGCCCAGCGACCAGCAGGACAAGACCCTTGGCGCGGACATCGAGCGGGCCATCACCGAGGTCAAGAACGAACTCACCACCATCAAGGGTCTACTGGCGGGAACCCACTGGAAGGAGCTCCTCGCCGACACCGGTCACCCCAAGCCGCGCACGCGCGCTCTGCGGCTGGTCTCCAACTACTTGCGCGACCCGCGAACTCCCGGCAACAAGGTCGACCCCGGCGTCAAGCCGCTCTCTGCCCGCTTCAAGGAGAGCGCCGCCCGACTGGAGCGCTTCTACCGGCTGTGCTCGATGAGTCGGGAGATCACCGAGCGCTGCGCGGACCTGGAGGACTGGCGCCGCGACATCGCGTTCTTCACCGAGGTGCGAGCCTGGATGGTCAAGCTCGACGCCGCCGACCGCGAGGCTACGGGCCAGCCGCTGACCGCGGAGGTTCGGCTGTACCTCGAACAGCTCGCCGCCTCCGTCGTCGACGCCGACGACATCACCGACCTGTACGCCGAGGCCGGCATCGGCAGGCTCGACATCACGCGCCTGAACGAGGCACAGCTGCGGAAGCTGGAGAACTCCGAGACCCCGCACCTGGTGGCCGAGGCTCTGCGCCGCATGATCCAGCAGAAGATGCGCGAGGTGACCAAGCACAACATCGTTCGCCATG
Source organism: Kitasatospora sp. NPDC058965 (assembly GCF_042741245.1). Taxonomy (NCBI): domain Bacteria; kingdom Bacillati; phylum Actinomycetota; class Actinomycetes; order Kitasatosporales; family Streptomycetaceae; genus Kitasatospora; species Kitasatospora sp. NPDC058965. The sequence goes on along the minus strand of NZ_JBHYKG010000007.1, from coordinate 55,739 downwards.
AGAGCTTCTCCGAGCGTCTGGACGACCTGATGAAGCGCTACATGCTCCAGCAGCTCACCAGTGCCCAGGTGATCGCCGAACTCGCTGCTATGGCTCAGGAAGTGTCCGCCGAGGCCCGCCGTGGTGAGCGCTTCGACCCGCCGCTCAACCAGGCTGAGCTTGCCTTCTACGACGCTGTGGCCCACCGCGACATGGCCGAGCTCATGGCTGGCGGCGACGAGACGCTGGCGGAGATCGCCCGCGCCCTGGTCGCCGACATCCGCAAGAACCTGTCCGTCGACTGGCTGTCCCGCGAGCCGGTCCGTGCCAAGCTTCGCAGCCGTATCCGCCGGGTCCTCGCGAAGTTCGACTACCCGCCGGAGGAGGAGCGCGAGGCTGTCGACCTCGTCCTCAAGCAGATGGAGACGTTCGCCCAGGAATGGGCTCCCAAGGCCAAGGTGTGAAGGCAACGCCGAGCCGCGTCGAGGTCGGTGCCTCCAACGTGCGCCAGGCGATCTTGACGTCGAGGCCGTCGGATTGTTCAGGGGGCGTGGTGGGCGGCGATGAGCAGAGGCCGAGCACCGTCCCCAGTCAGCCCAGCGTTCCTACCGGCGCACGGGGAGCGCCGTGGAAGACCTGTCGGGTGTGCCATTCGCGGTGCCATTCAGCAACGGATGGAAGACCCGACTGTGGGCCTATTAACGGCCGCCCAGCCAGCGCGAGCACATGCTGCCGGCTCGCCTCACTGCGGCCGACGAAGCACTGCGAGACGAGGATGCGGTGCCCCTCGCCCAGGCCCAGGATGCCCTTGTCGAAGAGCTTGTGGTGCAGCGAGCAGAGACAGAGGCCGTTGTTGACCTCGTCCGGCCCGTCGTGGGACCACCACCGTACGTGCGCGGCCTCCAATCCGACGCTGCTCGCGCCGAGCATCCCGTCGTAGCCGCAGAAGGCGCCCTGGAACTCATACGCCGTCAGGACAAGCTCGCGCATCCGACGGTCACGCTTCCGCCGCGCAGCAGTCTCCGCTTCACCCAGCAGCCCAGCCACGGGCGAGGTCTCGGCCAGCTCCAGGTCGAGACCAACGGCCTCGCACAGATCGGTGTGCAGCGACGGCGGGAAGTTGACGTCCAGCAGCACGCTGGCCGGCCGCCTCAGCAGCGAAGGCTCCCTGCTGAGTGCTGTCCGCAACTCGGGGACGAGCCTGCCGGTGACGCCGCTGGACCGGAGGACCCGGACCCCGCTCCCCCGGACTGCCTTGCCCGCGGTCGTTCCTGACCTCCCACACGCCGTCAGTGACCAGATGGTGGAATGGATAGGCGGGCGACGTCGGGTTCGGTGGTCCGTACTCGACCAGCAGCTGCTTCAGCTCCTCCTCGACCACGCTGTAACGCAGTTCGCTGTCGGCATCCTGCTGGAAGCTGCCGAGCGCGTACAGCAGTAACAACGGCTTGTGTGGAGCGCGGACCTCGTTGTTCTTCCACTGCCGGAGCTTCGCCACCTGATCGAGCCAGTCCATGGCCGCCAGCGTAGATCGTGGCACTGACGCCAACACCGTTGTGGTGTTTGGCGCCTGGCCCCCGAAGGGGTGGCCGGTAGTCAAGTCGAGCCGACCGAACGAATCAGTCTGGATCTAATGAAATACCCGTTCTCGGAGCTTCGAGGCGTGATTGACCGATTCAAGATCGCCAGCGGCAGGCCGCCGGTCATCATCAAGCACCTCCTGCGCGACCAAGCTGGCCGGAGGTCACTCCGCCGACGCCGGCCACGCCCGTATTCGCTGACAAAGCGTCACTGGCGTGTGTAGTGGAGCCTGGGAGCCCGGATGAGGTCGAGAGTGAAGCTCTTGGGCGTCGAGTCACCTCTGTCAGCTGAGGACAGCGTTAGCTGGTAGCCCGGGCCAGCGTGGGTGCGTGATCCGGTCCTGACCAGTCGGTTGTACGTGCCTCGACGCCAGAGGTGCAGGTGGCCACACACACGGGTGAGCCGAAGCGAACCCGGTACATCGGAGCAGACGAACATGCCTAGATCCGCGTGCCTGTCAGCACCGGCCTGTCCGCCATCAACGGTCTGATGGTTCGCCTCCCCGGGGTCCCCTCGGGTCGTCTCCACCGCCTTGGCGAGCATGCTCTCCAGATGACCGATGGACTCCCCTCGGAGTTCGGCGCGGAGCGATGCCGCAACACGGTCTGCCGCGACGGTGCGGCTGTTGGACAGGCAGACAAGACGTACGCCCGTCGCGTCCAGGCGAGCTGCTGCCGAGAACCCCTGCTCGTGGCCGTAGTGGAAGACAGCGCGCCGCCCGGGCCGATCATCTGCGTACAGGCCGGCCCCGTACAGGTAGGGGAGCTGGTCCGCTGCCATGTACCGAAGGTTGTTGGCACGGGGCAGCTCTGCACCGCTGCGGTGCCAGCGGGTACCGAGGTGGTCGAGCCAGCGGTCCAGGTCGGCCGGGGTGGTCCACAGAGCGCCGGGGCCTGGGAGTGCAGCTGGCCGAGCGGTGTGCTGCCAGCCGTCGGGGGTGGGCTCGTAAGCGCTGGCGGCGTTCGCGACGACCTGCCGCGGATCGGTCTTGAAGTGGGTGGACGTCATACCGAGCGGGAGGAAGAGCTGGGCTCGGGCAACGTGGGCAAGGTCGGCTCCGTGGACGGCTCTGAGGATCTCGGCGAGCAGCAGGTAGTTGGTGTTGCTGTAGAGGAACCGGCCTGCTGGTACCGCCCGTTGCTGCTGGCGGTAGGCGAGGTTCACCAGGTCGTCGACGGTGTAGTGATCCAGATCGCGGAAGCCCACGAGGGAGAGCAGGGACTCGACGTCGCGCAGACCAGAGCCGTGGGTGATCAGGTCGGCGATGGTGATGTCGCCGATGCGGAGCAGAGGAAGGAAGCTCGCGACCGGCTGGTCCAGCGCGAGCTGGCCGGCCTCTACGGCCAGAAGGACGAGGTGGGCGGTGATCTGCTTGGCGACGGAGCCGACGTTGAAAGCGGTGTCCGGGCCGATCGGGACACCGTGTTCGAGGTTGGCCATGCCGGCCTGCAGTTGGATCACGCCTGCACGGGGACGGCTGACCAAGATCGAGACGCCGGGTGCCGCACAGAGCTGAGCCGTCGCCGACAGGCTGCGGGAGCGGGGGTTCACAGACCGAGGGCCTGGTTGTGAACGTTCTGGAGGCGCGAGCGCAATCCATCGTCGCTGATCAGTTGAAGGGCGCGGGCATGGTCGTCGCGCGTGCTGGTGAGCAGGGTGCGCTGCTTGGCGAGGTAGGCAGCGAGGAAACGACGGAGGTCGCCGCCGGTGTGGTCGAGGACGCGGGCGGTGTAGATCACGGTGAGGGGAAAGGCCCAGCACGCGTGGAGGAAGCCGAAGGCCGGCCGGACGGTCTGCTTCCACGGTGAGTAGAAGTGCACGTCATCGCCGATCTTGCAGGAGGTGGCGGCGAGGGCGTCGTTGAGCCAGTTGTGTCCAGCCTCGTGGATCAGGTCACGAGCGAGAACGACGGGGTCCCCGACGTGGTCGAGGAAGACCGTGCCGGGCAGACGAGTGATCGTCCAGCTGTCGAGGGTGTCACCGAGCTGCTTGGCGCGGAGCAGGCACAGGACGACGGCGTGGGCGGCGAGGAGTTCGGCGAAGCCGTTGCCGGCAGCACTGGCATAGGCGGATGCGGCCAGACTGCGCAGGTTGAGGGGCGCGCGCGAGGTCTCGGGGCGGAGTACGTAGTACGGGGTCTCGGAGATCGGGGACCGTGGCAGGTCGGTGAGAGCAGGACTGAGCACGACGCGCGGGCCGACGGCGGTCGGGGTGAGCTTCTCGCTGATGGCCGCGTCGGGGTTCGCGACGTACCAGTCGAACGACTCGGAGTCGTGGATCCGGGCCGCGGTCTCGGAACCTTCGAGGACGTGGTGCGCCAGGGCGTAGTCGAAGGCGGCGTCGCCGGCCGGGGGCGGCGGCGCGGTCGGGTGGGTGATGCTGCGGATCTTCGCGATGCGGCTGCGGTGCAGGCGGTTGATGGGAGGGAAGTCGAAGTCGACTGGGGCGTCCACGGGTCTCCTCCTGGTCGTGGTGGTCTGGGCCCTGGGGCCGGACCAGATGGCCGGCCCCAGGAGTGATCAGTGCTGATGCTCAACGCTCCAGCGGTAGTTGGTGATCAGACGGCGTCGCCGTCGGTGGTCGGCCAGCCCTCGGCCGAGACGCTGGAGGTGTGGGCGGTGGTGCGGACGGTGTCGTCCTCGCCGCGCAGGTCCTCGACGGCGGCGAGGAAGTCGCCGAAGCGGTTGGTGGTCTCCATGTGGATCTCTCTTTCTCGGGTTGATGGTTGGAGCCGAACGTGTGCCTGCTGGTGCTCGGTTCCAGGGCGGTGGTCTCGCCCTGTTCATAGGGCTGTCCTCCTCTGACTCAAGCTGGCCCAAGGTCAGGCCAGCTGGCTGGCCTGCCGAAGGGCGTTTCGCAGCTCGGTCATGGCGGGCCGGTCGGCCGGGGTGTGGGCCAGCGCGACCGTGATCATGGCTCCGACGCCACCAGGGATGGCGGGGGCTGAGGCGGAGTGGAGCCTCGGGATGTCCGCCACGAGGTAGCGGTAGGCGAGGACGGCGAGGCTGAACACGTCAGCGGCCGGCGTGGCATACGCGTACTCGGCGGCGTACTCGGGCGGCCAGTGGACCTCGGGTCCGCGAGAGGCGGGCCCACGCGGCGCGTCGATACGGCGGGCCGCTCCGAGGTCGGTGACCAGGCCGCGTCCCCCGTGGATCAGGATGTTCTCCTGGTAGACATCCCGGTGGACGATGCCCCGCTGGTGGAGGTTGTTCAGCCCGTCGGCAGCATCGGCGAGGATGCCCAGTCCTTCGGCGAGCGGCGCGTCCCCCATGACGGAGCGGAAGTTGCCGCCTTCGCAGTAGGGCATGGTGTACCAGTCGAAGCGCTCGCAGCTTCCGCGTTCGAGCAGCGGGACGACGTGGTCGCTGCCACCGGCGGCCCGGGTGAGTTCCGCCTCATGGTGGAAGTCCTCCCGGGTCAGCGCCCGTTCGGCCTCGGTCAGCTGGGCGTACCAGTAGAAGCCGTAGGCGGCGGGCCTGGTGGCGTCGTCGAGTTCGGCGAGCACGTGGTTGCTGCCGAAGCCGGCCTTCAGCGCGACCGGCAACTGACCGGGACGGCTGGCCTTGACGAGCGTGCTGGCCCGGGTGAAGGCGAGCAGGTCGTGGACGTGCCAACCGGCCTCGCGGACCTGGTCAAGGACCCATGCTGCGGGGTGGAGGGGGTTCAGGTTCATCGGCGAACTCCTGGGAGCGGGACTGCGAGGCAGGGGCGACACGCAGCTCGTCAAGGCAGAAGGCGGCCAGGTGGTCGAGATCGGCCGTGGTGGTGCAGGGGTGTCGCAGGACCGGTAGTCCGGTCGTCGCGGCCCAGGCATCGGCGGCTTGCTCGTACAAGTCGGCGAGTCGGTGGGCCGTGTCCGGGTCCTCGGCGAAGCGCCGAGCGGTGGCCCTGGTGGCGATCCGGGTGTTGCAGGTCGTGGGTGGGGTGGTCAGCAGGACGGTCAGCCGGGGCCAGGCGGCGGTCTGCTCGGCGAGGCGTTCGACGAAGGCGTGGACGGGCCACGGGTGGAGCAGTGCGAGCAGGGCCGCGGTGGAGAGGGTGAGCCGGTCGGCGATCACCGGTCCGGCGGTGGTGGCCGGGGTGAGGATGAAGCGGGCGTGGAGGGCGAGGTCCCAGCAGGCGGCTTCTGACGCCTCGTCGGGGCTGGCGGCCGGCTGACCGGCCCGCATCCGAGTGAGGGTCCGAGTGGCGGTGGGCGAGAGCCAGGAGAACTGGCCGGTGTGGCTGGCCACGATGCCCTGGGATCGGGTGTCGTCGAGGAGGCGGTCGCGCAGGGTGCTCTTTCCGGCACCCGCGATTCCTTCGAGGGCCAGGAGCACCGCGTTCACCTCCGGGTGGTGGTGGGCTCGGCGATGAGCCAGCTGATGAACTTGGCGGCTCGGCCGCTGCTGACGGGGAGCGTGCCGTGACTGAGCTGGGATCCGTAGAGCAGGGCGGTTCCGGAGGCGGGTTCGACGTGCCAACGGGTGCGGGGCATCCGTTGGAACCAGGAGGCGGAGTTGTCCGCGCCGTCGTTGGCGAGCCACATTCCGTCGGCGTAGCCGTGATCGGTGGCGTCGGCCAGCGAGGTGTCCCAGAGCTGGTCACTCGCGGCGGTCTCGACGTAGAAGGCACCGCCCGCATCGGCGGGGGTGATCACGACGCTGATGCCGGCGATCTGGCGGGGCCAGGCGAGTGGGTCGAGCGCGATCCCGTCGAGGTGGCTGGTGATGTGCTGGCCCGACCCGTACTCGACGTACGTCCAGGGACGGCAGGCGGTGATGGACGGCATGACACGGGAGAGGGCCGGACGGGCCCGGTCGAAGGCGTGCTGGAGCAGCTCCTCCGCCTCGTCGGGGATCTTGGGGATCTCGGTGCGGCCGGCGGGCTCATAGACGGCCATCGCTTGCTCGGCGGTGTGGCCGGGGATCTCGTGGATGGAGACTCGGCGCTCGCTGCTGAAGTGGGCGCGGCCGCCAGTGGCCAGGAAGTCGTTCATCAGGGTGACCAGGTGCTGCTGCTCGGCGGGGTCGATGAAGTTCTCGACGCTGCCGAAGCCGACGGTCTCGGCGATGTGGATCAACGGTTGTTCCTCCTCGTCTCGAGTACGCGGTGGATGTCGTCCACGGCGGTGCAGTGGTTGAGCCAACTGACCACGGGGCGGCTGGCATTGGAGAGCGGGTCCTGCCACAGGGCGAGCAGTTCACCGGTCAGCGGCAGTTCGTCCGGGGTGGGCAGGAGAGGGCTGCCTACGCTGCTGAGGGACGCCAGGGCGGGGCAGGCGGAGGCGTGTTGGGCGGCGAAGGCGTGGGCTAGACGGGCGGCGCCTGCGGTCCGGCAGACCACCCGGGTGGCGGTGTCCGGTCGGGAGCGCTGGTAGGCGTGGTGTTCAGTGACGAGCCAGGCGTCCGTGATGGTGGCTCCGGCGGTCGCGACCCGGCAGGCGGCGCAGCAGCTGCCGTCCCGATCGGGGCAGGGGGCGTGGTGGCCGGGCAGGGTGGCGGCGATCTCGTCGAGGGCGCTCCAAGCGGTGGTCGCGAGCAGGCCGTAGGCCGTGCGCTGGCGGACGTCGGCACGGTGGTTGCAGCACGCCTCCGCGGGGCCGAGTGCCGGAGCTTCCCGACGAGCAGGGGCGATGAAGATGGTGTGGAAGTAGACGATTCGTCCGAGGAGCTGGTGCAGCGTCACATCGGTGAGCGCCGTGTTCACCGGCTCACCAGTCCGGTGTGGACCGGCTGCGGGCAGGCACAGATCGGGTCGAAGCTTGGGCCGTCGATACGCAGGGCCTGGTCGAGGACGGTGGTGGCGGCGGCCAATTGCGCGAAGTAGGCGTCCCAGGTGTAGTCGTCGGCCTTCTGGAGGGCCAGGTCGAGGACCGGTGAACGGGTACCGGTGGTCTCGCAGGTCAGCTCCGCGCGGCCGAGGGTGATCGAGACGGCCGGCGGAAGGTCGGGTGTCGCCGCGGCGGCGGCACGGCACAGGGCGGCGGCGGCCCGCGCGCATTCTTCCTGGTCGCGGGGGAGGATGCCGGCCTTGCGGTGGTGCGGTTCCCGTTCGAGACCGGTGTAGGCGTGGCCTTCGCAGCTGTCGTAGGTGATGAGGCCCCAGCGACGGGTGAGCGTGTGGACGACGGGCCATACGCCCGGTTCGATGGCGTCGCGCCACTGGGGGTGCTTGGGGTCGAGGTCGTCGGCCTCGTGGACCCCGGGCCGTCCAACCGTGTTGATGTTGCCGTGGTTGCCGGTGTGCAGCCTGACGGCGGCGTGCGGCGAAGTGGGGTCGTCCCAGCGGGCCAGGAAGCCGGACACGTCCCGCATGCTGTTGGGGGTGCGGGGGCGCCAGCGCAGAGTGCGGCACTGGGCGCCGTCGGGGTGAGCCGGCTGGGCGAGCAAGGCTGCGATGCCGTCGATCATGCGCATCCGGTAGTCGCAGTAGGCGTCCTGGTCGTCGGCGAGGTCCATGCGCCAGCGGGTGGCGATGCAACCTCCACCGCAGGTGGCGCGGTAGTCGCAGGTCGTGCAGCGGTTCATCAGCGCCTTGCCCTGGTTCAGGAGGTTGGAGCGCTGCTGGGCCTCGGCGACTTCCTGTTGCCCGTTCGTGGTCTCCAAGAGGGTCAGCCGGGCCTGTGGCCAGGGGAGTTCGTCGCAGCTCCCGAGGCGCCCGTCAGGGTAGAGGGTGAAGACGTGGTCGCACTTGAGGTCGGAGAAGTGGCAGAAGCCGCTGCCGAGGCCGCGGAGGCGCCGGATGGTTGAGACGGCCGGCTCCAACTTGAGCCGGGCGAAGTGACCCGCGCTGATCCAGCGGGCGGTGGCGGCGAGGACGAACTCGGCGTACTCGTCGGGGTGGATCGCCCAGGCCGGTGGGTTGTTGGTACTCACGGCGTCCTGCTGGAGCACGCGGCTGTTCGGAGTACGGCGGCTCTTCGTCGCCGTGGGCCGGCGGACGGCGCCATCGAAGCACGGGACGAAGCTGACGGCGTTGACCGAGCCGAAGGCGGCCAGGTGGTCGAGGACCTCGTCCGCCCGACCGAGCACCGCAGGGGTCACGGCGGCGATCACGCCCACGCGGCGGCCCCGCTCGGCGAGCAGCTTCAATGCTCGGGCCACCCTGGGGTAGATGGGCTTGCCCCTGTAGTCGACGCGCCAGGCGTTGCCCCGGGAATCGCCGTCGAGGGAGATCCCGATCTGCAACCCCGGGTAGTGGGCATCGAAGAGGTCCAGCCAGTCCTCGTCGAGCTGGACACCATTGGTCTGCAGGCTCACGCGGACGACCTGCGGCATGTGCGCGAGCTGCGCGAGGATCTCGGCGAGGTGCTCCTTGCCGGCGGTGAGCGGCTCACCGCCGTGGAGCTCGACGGCGAGGCGGCGGCCCCGGAAGACCTCGGCCAACTGCCCGATCTGGGCGGCGCCGACCCGTGCTCCTCCGGGGGCCTCCTTGCGCTTCTCGTAGCAGTAGAGGCAGTCGACGTCGCACTCCTCACCGCGCACCTTGACGATCACCGACACCGCGGTGCTGGTGTCGTCGGCGTCCAGGTTCCGGTAGAGCTGGTCGATCCCCGGGTGGTGCTGTTCGGTGGTGCGGTGCATCAGCGGCCTCCTCAACTGCCGTGAGCGGATGGGATCAGTCGTACAAGCGCCCCAGCAGGGCGCCCTGCCCGGACTGGAGGATGTGGGCGGCCTCCAGCGGGACCCAGAAGCACTCGAAGTGCGTGGGCTCCTGCTCGCCGTCGTGGTCCTCCTGGCTCGTCCACCGCTCGGGCGTGGGCTCGGTGAGCTCCAGGTGGAAGACATGCCGGCGCTGGATCTCGAACCGGTAGGGGCTGATGTCGTACTCGGTCTCACCGAGCTTCCGGACGATCTTGAAGTCGGTCAGCCCGGTCTCCTCGCGGGCCTCGCGCAGGGCGGCGGCTTCCGGGGTCTCCCCCGGTCGGATGCTGCCGGCCGGGACCTGGATGCCGACCTCCTCGTAGCTGTAGTCGGTGTGTCGGAAGACCAGGAGTCGCCCGTCGCGCACGACGTAGACGAGGACCTTGTCCTTGGTGACCTTCTCGGGCATGGCTGGCGCCTCTCTCTTTGGCGTAGGTGGCCGAGCTGGACGCAGGCTCGATCGAGGCGTCCGGCTTTCAGCTACGGCCTGACTCGAAGCCGGTCCGGAGCTGCGGGAACCAGTGAGTCTATGGGCCTGATAGGTCATCAACTTCCGACAGTCGCAGCGCGATCGACTCACGGTCGGAAGCGCCTCGATAGGCGGATCCGCTCCCCTCGCCCAAGGCGTTGAGCAGGAGGAAGGACACCCGCTTTCCCAGTGGAAGCCTCACCACCGTGAGCTCATCCACCAGCCTGCTCAGCAGGAGCAGCCCCCTGCCGCCTACCGCGTCCTCGTCAGGCTGCTTGACCGCCGGCAGCGCGTCGTCGAAGTCCCTCACGGAGACCCGCACGCCGTCGCCACTCTCCTGCATCTCCAACTCACACCCGCCGGCCGTGTGCTTGTGGACGTTGGTCAGCAGTTCGGTCACACCGAGCGCGACGACGTCCGACAACTCGGCCAAGCCCCAGAGACGCAGGTGCGAGCATGCGATCTGCCGGATCAGCGCCATCGCCTCGGGGTGGACACCCGGCAGCGCAACCCGGTAGTGCCAGCTCAACCTCGCTTCCGTGATGGGCATTTGCTCCTCCTCGGCCGATGGGGTTCGGTCGCCGTTCCGTTCGAGCCGGACGGCTTCGATTCGCATCTCGAAATTCGCCCACCGCCCGCCGGTCGCGGTGTGTACTGGGTGCACGACGTTGTGGAACCATTCAGCGCCATGGCGAGGCTCCGGGACCAGCCCGGCATGCAGACAGCCCGCGTTGTCCACATCAGCTGCTGAGGGGGTGAGATGCCACAGCGACCAAGGGAGTTGAAGCCAGCCCGCTCGGCGCGGGACTGGTTGGGCGCGGAGCTCCGCTACTGGCGCACGCTGCGCCGGCTCTCGCAGGACGCGCTCGGTGCGATGGTGCATGTCAGCGGTGATCTGATCGCCAAGATCGAGAAGGCACAACGCCCCTGCGCACCGGACCTCGCCGCCGCCTTGGACGCCGCTCTCGACACGGGAGGCGTCCTGTCGCGCTTCCTGGAGCTCCTCGACGGCGATGTGGACGCCCGGCGCCCTGATGCGGACAACTCGCCGGACAGGAAGTCAGCTTCGCCTCGCCCCAGCGCGGGCGGGGCGTCCGCACCAGACGGGCGGAGCGATCCTCCCGTGCCGGCGCGGGTCACTGACACCGCCGCTCTCGGAGCAGCCATGACACTGATGAACGGTGACGTGCGGGTTGCCTGCCGTGCTCCCGACGGGAGAATCATCTTCGTGACCCTGCCGCGTCGTGCGCTTCTCCGAGGTGCCGCTGCCGTCGCCGGCACCAGTGCACTCCCACTGCCCGCGTCGTCCGACTCAGCTGCACCAATCACGCCCGAGCCGACCGACCTGCTCGCTGCCGACGTGCACCCCGTGGAGAACTTCCGGGTCCTGAGACGGTCACTGGTCGAATGCGACAACTTCCTGGGTCCACGTGAAGTGGTCGCCAGCGTCCAGGACCACATCCGGCAGATACAGCGTCTCCGTGAGGTGACGTCCGGCAGGGACCGGCAGGACCTGATGCAGGTCCAGGCGGAGTACGCGGAGTTCTGCAGCTGGCTGTTCCAGGACAGTGGTGACTTCCGTGCGGCCCAGTACTGGGCCGACCGCGCCATCGAGTGGTCGACCGTGGCCGGCGACCACGGCCTGACCGTCTACACCATGGCCCGGAAGTCCCAACTCGCCGGCGACATGAGCGACCCGCTCGACACCGTTGACCTGGCAGAGGCCGCGCAGCGGATAGCACCTCCGCGTAGCCGCCTGCTTGCCATGGGCGCCGTGTACGGCGCGCACGGGCACGCCCTGCGCGGCGACGAACACGCCAGCCAGAACGCCTACGACCAGGCACTGGAGGTCGTGGCACTGCCGAATGACGACGAGACCTTCCGCGGCCGGTGGCTCGACGCTGCCTACGTCGAGGCGCAGCGGGCCCGCTCGCTGTCCGCCCTCGGCAACCACCAGGAGGCCGTCGCCGGCTTCGATCGCGCGATCCGTTGCCTCCCGGCCTCGTACCGTCGCGACCGCGGTGTCTACCTGGCTCGCGCCGCCGTGGCCCAGCTCCACGCCATCGGGCCGGAGGCGGCAGCCAGCACCGGCTCGGCCGCGCTGGCGATCGCGACGGCGACCGGGTCAGCCAGAATCTTCACCGAGATCGCCAGCCTCGATGCCCAGTTGCGACCATGGGGCGCGGTGACTGAGGTGGCGGAGTTCCGGGAAGCGCTCGACAACGTCCTGTTGCATGAAGTGTGATCGGTCCACGCAGACGTCCCACCGCACCAGCCGAAAGAAGGAAGCCCTCATGGCCGACCGTCCGTACGTCCTCCTGAGCGTCGCCACCTCCGTCGACGGCTACATTGACGACACGTCAGCCACCCGCCTCCTGCTTTCGAACGCCGACGACTTCGATCGCGTGGACCAGGTCCGCGCCGAGTCGGACGCCATCCTCATCGGCGGCAACACCCTGCGCAGTGACAACCCCCGGCTGCTGGTGAACAGCGATCAGCGCCGCGCCGACCGCGTGGCGGCCGGCAAGCCGGCCTACCCGCTCAAGGTGACCATCACCGCCAGCGGCGACCTCGGCCGCGACCTCAAGTTCTGGCACTTCGGCGACCAGAAGGTCGTCTACACGACCGACTCCGCCGTGGCCAAGCTGCGCGAGGAACTCGACGGCCTGGCGGACGTCGTCAGCACCGGTCCCACGGTCGACTTCGGTGCCCTGCTCGACGATCTCGGCAGCCGCGGGGTCGAGCGCCTCATGGTCGAGGGCGGCGGGCAGATCCACACCCAGTTCCTGTCCCAGAATCTCGCGGACGAGGTGCACCTCGCCGTCGCCCCGCTGCTGGTCGGCCAGGCCGAGGCTCCCCGGTTCGTACACCCGGCCGAGTACCCGGGTGGCTCGGCCAGCCGGATGAAGCTCCTCGGCGCCACGACCGTAGGCGACGTCGTCCTCCTGCGGTACGCGCCCAAGCAGCGCACCGCCTGAATCACACGCTCGGGGCGAAGCTGTTCCCTGGAGTCCACGAGCTGGGGCCAGGTATTGCGGCCCTCGGCTCGGCGGATCCGGCAGTACCCGCAACTGATCCAACGCACCGAAGGACGGCGATGACGGACGACAACCAGTCGCAGGGCACGGCGGGCTTCCTGATGGAGATGGGGATGCTCAAGCGGGCCAAGCGGTCCGGCTGGTGGATCGCCGGCGTCAAGGACCCGGAGACCATCGCTGAACACAGCTTCCGCACGGCGGTCGTCGGTGCCGTGCTCGCCATGATGGAGGGCGCTGACCCGGCCAAGGTGGCGCTGCTCTGCACGTTCCACGACACCCAGGAGACGCGGATCGGCGACATCCCCCACATCGGCCGCCGCTACCTCACAGCCGCCTCCAACGAGAAGGTGACAGAGGACCAGATCAGCGCGGCGCACCCTGCTGTGCGGGCCGGCATTCAGGCGATCGTGGCGGAGTACGAGAACGCCGGGAGCCTCGAAGTGACCGTCGCCCACGACGCCGACAAGCTCGAGTGCCTGATCCAGGCCGTCGAGTACCGCGAGCAGGGGTACCAGAACGTCCAGCCCTGGATCGACACCAGCCTCGACAAGCTCAAGACCAAGTCCGCCCGCACCCTGGCCGAAGCGGCGCTCACGATGAGCTCGCTTGAATGGCAGAAGGTGTACCTGGGCTGAGCTCGCGGCAGCACAGGAGCCGTCGCTGGCACCCCCTGTGGGCAGCCGCCACGGCCGATTTGCTGAACCAGGCCGACGAAGTGGCCCGGTACATCGACCTGCGACTGCCCGGATGCCTGAGGAACTTCAGCCAGACCAGCGTGGCGCTGCACCGGGTATCGGCCGCGGTGGCCTTCGCACTTGAGATTCCGGTCAGGCTTTCCGGGTGGTCAACATGGCAGCAAGCGACTCCAGCTCACGAAGCAGGTGGTCAGCCGAGACCTCTTGGCCGGTCGCGGACATAGCTGCTGACGCGTTCTCAGCGGCCTTTCCAAGAACCTCCGCCGTCCATTCGGAAGCGTTGGCGGGGAGCAGCGCCATCGCGATCTTCAGGGCTGTCTTACCGGGCCCACTCTCCGACCGACGCGGTGTTGGCCACAGGGCGGTCCCCTCGAATACCTCACGAATCAGCGGCACAGTCTCATCAGGTACCCGGAACCCGCTGGCCAATGACGGCTCTGCTTCCGAGCCATAAACGGTCTGGAGCAGGAACGGCTCCTCCCCGGTCAGAGTGCCCCACTCCTGCAGTTCCTTGGCGATCGTGCTGAGCGGCCTTGTGAAGCCCTTCAACTGTCGGTCAGCTGGGTAACCTGCGAGCTCGTACACCGTTGCACGATCAACGAAGCCATTGTTCGCGGCGGCTGCGACAACTACCTTCGCCTGTACCTGGTACCGACCAGCGAGCTGCTTCAAGAAGTTCTGGATGGACTCGACGGTCCAGCCCGCAGCAGTCGACTCGGCCTCAGCCTCGACGGCACGCAGCTGATTCAGGTCATTGACCGAGGCTTCCTTTACCTGCAGGTCGAGGATCTGGTCTGCCCATGTGAGCAGATCACCCGGGGAGAGCATGAAGAGCCTCACCCCGGCATGGTGTCGCATCTCAGCGACCAGCTCCATGCGCGGACGCGCCGGGATGTCCCCGTTACGCAGGTTCCACCAGTCTTCCTTGGCGTCACCAGTTACCAGCAGCACATCGCAGCCCTTGCTCGCGGCCGCGTCGAGCAGCTGGGCCCAAAGGATGTAGTCTCCCGCAGCCTGCTCCGCAGACTTGGTCTTGAAGTCCTCATACCCTGGCGGGACTTCGTCGTCCGCTCTCCTCTGAGCCTCCTGGACGGCCTTCGCGTGGTCTTCCGGCGACAGCGGCTCTCCGACACGCCCCTCCAGCAGCGGCCGAAGGTCGGCCAGCACCGGGTCGGTATCCGTGCTCGCCGTGCCTTGGAGGGAATCGGTCTCCGCCTGAGTTTCGATCAGGTTCTTGGCCTCGTCGATCGCCAGAGTGAGCTTCTCGATCACCTGGTCGATCTGCTCGGAGACCTCGGCATTGCTCTTCAGATGAACAGCAGCGGCCCACCGCTCAAGCGCGTCCCGCGCCGACCGAGGAACCTTCTCCAGAGCCGCCTGAGCCTCCTTGGCCTTGCTTCGGTGATGATGGCGGATCGAGCTCTGCTCGCGGTTTCGCCAGAACTCGACCAGGACCTGGTACGGAATCCACAGCCGCTCCTGCAGCTTCTTCAGCACTGCGAGTGTGTCGAGCCGCGTCTGTTCATTCGACCGGTAGAGGTTGAGGAGCACGTTGGCATCCAAGACCACCATGCCCGTCTCGAAGATGCGCTTGTAGTCGTCCTGCAAAGGGCTTTGGTGCGCCTCATCGCAGTCGAAGATGCCACGCGGTGGCCGGACCGACGCATCAGAACCCTGCATGCTGGATCGCACCCCTCTTCGGCGCCTTCCCCACCCGGAGGCGCATCGCGAGCATGGTAGGCGACATGCCGACTCAGCGTCCCCTGTTTCCAGCCACCGGCCCCACCAACTTTCGGTCCTGTCAAACCTCTACAACGAGATGCCGGCGTTCATCATGCTCGGCGATCCAGCGCCAGCGCTCAGATCACGCGAGTCCACCCCACCAAGCTCGCAACGTAGATCACAAAAAACTTGATCTTCCGGTCCGAGACGACCAGCGCCCCGCGACCAGAAGGGGACCGGGCTCACTGAAGCCAGTGGCGCTGTGGCACGAACCTGGCACGCCAACCCCACCCCGGTCCAGACAACAAGAAAGCCCCAGGCCACTGACCTGGGGCTTTCCTTCTGAGCGGGCGACGAGAATCGAACTCGCGCTATAAGCTTGGGAATCAGTGCTCCTGCGCCGCAGATCTGGCCCCTGAGCTGCGGAAACGGTGCTGCCACGCCACCCTGACTTGGCTTCAATTGACCGCACTTTACCGGCGCTCTCTGCCCGATCTGGTGCGCATCTGGTGCGCCGGCGACCGGGCGAACTCGCGCCGTCAGCGGCCGCCGTCGGGCTTCCGGGCTGCCAGGTCGACAACAGCTACTCCGGCTTCAAGCATGTTGACGACGACCAAGCCCAACGGACGGTCGGTCTCGAAGACCCAGACTGTCAGCGAGCTGGCCCTCCTCATCCGGCGAGGACTACCGCTGTCAGCCTCCCGCAGCTCGAACCGATCACGCTCAGTCATCCGCGTGGCCTCAATACTCGCGTAGGCAGAGCTCTGACATGACGCTTCTCCTGACCGAGCCACCGCCCGCCCACCGACTGCTATTGCCCACACGTCGATGCCGGCCAACCACCTTCTCGTGCAACTTCCACGACCCGCCCGCCAGCCCAAAGCGGCCCCGTGCAGTCCTGAACCCTCCTCAGCGACCCTCCAGACCATCCGAGTCCCGGGCCGTCGCCGGCTGGCGCACCCACTCTCCGCCACCTACTGCCCGGCCTGGGCACATCCGACGCACGCAAGATCAACCGGACTCCCCCTCAACAGCGGGCCTCTCCATGTGCCGCTCGTTACGCTCAAGCCAACCACCCAGTTCAGAGAACTGCTTGTGAGTCGGGGCAGAAGCAGAACCCGGCACCCCTCTCCACCGCGACCAACATGCCAGGCAACGCATTGGACCAAACCTGAGACAGTCAGCATCAAATTGTGGGACGATGCCCCGAGGCGCAGATCCAAGAGTAGGAGGTGGCCATGCTTTTGAGGTTCCGAGTTTCGAATTCATACTCGATTCGAGAAGAACAAGAATTGACCCTGATTTCCATGGGAGAAATCGACGGGTACGCCACCACTCCAATCGCTCAAACCTCAGAGTCCACTCTTCCCGTCCTTGGCATTTTCGGACCAAATGCATCAGGGAAGTCGAACTTTGCCCATTCCCTGAACCTGATGGCCGGCTCAGTGCGATATTCTCATCGAGAGTCGGGAGCAGAGGACGGGTTTCACCGCCACCCGTTCATGCTTGACCAAGAAAGCAGAAATAGCCCTACAAGCTTTGCAGTCGACTTTGTCGTTGATGGCGTACGACATGAGTACGGGTTCTCAGCCAACGACGAGATGGTCCTAGAGGAATGGCTATACTCATTCCCCGAGGGACGCCAAAGGGTCCTATTTGAGCGGGACCAAGGCCTCAACTTCAAATTCGGCGACACTTTGCGGGGGAGAAAAAAGCTGATCGCCGACGTCACCCGCCCCAACAGTCTCTACCTCTCCGCCGCGGCAGCCAATAATCATCCGCAACTACTTCCCGTCTATCGATGGTTCAGCAAAATTCGAATTGCCTCGAGGTCGAACGTTGCAACTCGGGTCGAAGAGACAGTAAGGATGACAGAGCGCAGCAAGGAACGCGATCTAGTCTTCGCGTTGCTGCGATACGCAGACCTCGGCATCTCCGAGTTCTTTCTTGACGAGTCAGGTGAGGACTCCACGGATAATCCGGACGGATCATCCAATGAAATCACTCGACCTCAATCCGGCAGAAGGCCCCGCGCTAGGATCGGAAAAATGCGAGTGGTTCACCAAGTGCCAGATTTCTCTGAATCACTGCCCGTGTCGATGGAGTCATCGGGAACTCGTGCGTGGATCGAAATCATTGGAATCCTGATCTCCACCCTGCGCGACGGTAGAATCCTCATAATGGACGAAGTGGACGCCCAGCTACACCCACTTCTATCCGCGCAGCTCGTGGGACTTTTCCAGAACCCGTCAATCAATAAGAACGGGGCGCAGCTGATCTTCAACTCGCATGACGTGACTCTGCTGTCTCGCACGTCAGCCGCGCGACTGCGAACAGACGAAATCTGGTTCACCGAAAAGGACCAGTCCGGAGCTACTACTGTGACCCCGTTGACTGAATGGGCGGACGGAGACCAGTTCCCGGAGATCGAAAAAGGCTACCTCATCGGCAGGTTCGGGTCTATCCCGTTCCTTGACGAGTCGCTGATCAAGAAGGCAATCGACTACTAGCCGGGGTGGGCAAATGGCGCGAGCAAGTCGACCTCTAAAGAGAGAAAAGGGGAGGCGTGCAACAAAGCAGCGCTTCTTGATTTATTGCGAAGGCGAGGTGACCGAGCGGGAGTACTTTGAAGGATACAGGCAGCTTTTTAGAAGTGGCAATATTCAAATTAAGCTCGGCGCCGATCACGCTGTACCCCTGCAGCTGGTGAACGAGGCCATATCGCATCAATCTAGGGCGCCTCGATCCGCTGAGGACAAGTTCGAGAAGTATGACCAGGTCTGGTGCGTGATGGATGTCGAGGCCCCGACTCCTCACCCAAATCTCGAAAAGGCACTTTCGCTTGCACGCAAGAACGGTATCAGATGTGCAATTTCCAACCCTTGTTTCGAGATTTGGCTAATTCTGCATTTTGCCAAGATCTCGGGCTATGCAACTACCGCTGAGGCGTGCAAGCACCTTGAAGCGCATAATTGCGGCTACTCCAAGGAGTCGAAGCACATCGACTTCAAAAAACTTCAAGATCGATTTGAGCAAGCGAAGAAGTACGCTCTGGATCTCGAAAAGACTGCCGCAGAATGCATAGTAGCCGGGATCCCAAATCCGTCGACTGACGTTTACAAGCTGATTGATCAGCTAATTAGTCACGCATAGATCTATGCTTCCCCGATGATGAGGCCTCGCGGAGGCTATTCGCACAAGCGCAGGTGGCGGAGCGGTTTTGGCCGGTGTCCTGTCTGGTCTGGGTCCGAGCATGATCGGGGGGCCGTAAGCTGCTGCGACTCGGTCAGGGCTCTTTGGGCCTGACCGCAATTTGGCCGAGTGGCCCCCCGGTCTTGCTCGGTGCGGGTCCTGGTCCGGGCAGGTGGGTAAAACCGCGGAGCCGCCGGCCCCAGCCACCGCGCTGCCCCGTCTTGGCGGTCGCGCCGGGACCGGGCGCCAGCCCGCACGCCCGGCGTCGGCCGCCAGGGGCGGGGCAGCGGCGCGCGCAGGGCGCGCGCCCTTGACCTGGTAAAGCTGAATTCGGCAGTGAGACTGCGTCAATTGTGGGCCATGGCGGTTACAGCGTGACGGTGGCGACTGTGGCGTCGTCGTGGGCCTTGCCGCGGGGCCAGCGCTGGCCGTCAGGGTCGGAGTGTTCGGCAGCGCGGACTTGGCGGATCACCTCGGCCGGTCCGTGGTCGCGGATCAGGGTGAGGGTCTCGGTCCAGTCGGAGAGGATGAACCGGTCGACCAGGCGGGAGGCGCCGTCGCTGAGCAAGCTGAACCCCGCCACCTTGTCCCGCGCGAACGTGCCGGTCATTGCCTCGTGGGCCGCTGCCGGGTCGGCTGCGGCGACCCAGAAACCGCCAGGCCGGTTGCGGTGGGCTCGCATCGCCTCGACGTAGGCGCGCAGGGCGTCGGCATGGGCCTGTGTGCCGGTGGCCTCGGCGTCCATGGGCCGGCGCAGTTCGGCGCCGACCTGGGCTTCGCGGTCGTCGGTGATCGTCAAGTACGCGGGCTTGTCCGACCGGTCGAACACAAGCGAGGAGTCCGCCAGGACCAGGTACTCGATGTCGTGCTCGCGAAGGCGCGTGATGATGACGGTGGCCGACGGCGTGCCCGGGTGGCTGAGGTCGCAGGTGCCGCGGTGGAGTTCGGCAGTCTGCGTAATCGCTCCGGCCAGGCAGTCGGCGAGCGGCTCGTCCAGCCGGTTGGTCACCTCGGTCAGCAGACTGACTCCGAGTCGGGAGACGTACCACGCCACCCCGTGCACGCAGCCGCTGTCCGATCCGGCGGGAGTGCCGGCGCCGTCGAGCAGGACGACGGCGTTCGGACTGGCGGCTACGAAATCCTCGTTCGGGCGGTCGGCGTAAGCGGGCTCGGTTGCGATCTCTATGCGCACCCGCTCAGTGTGCCTCGTGGCGGTAGAACGGCGACAGCAGCCGCACGTTAACGGGCTCGTTGTCGCGGGGGTTGTACTCCACGTTGACCAGAACCGAGAAGCGGCCGGTGCCGACCTGGGAGTAGAGGTCGGCGAGGTCGTTCACAATCAGGTGGATCACGCCGAGGGTGCCCTGTGGGTGAATCCCCGTCAGCACCATGATCAGGCCCTTGCCGTCCGGCCGGGGCAGCCGGCCCAGGTACGCGACGTCCGAGTTGGCAGTCGGCGTGGAGTCCATCCCGGACCGGTACGCGACACCGGCCTCCCGGTCCCGCAGGGTCCAGGGCCCGTCCTCGGCTCGCTCGAAGCAGATCGAGGGGTCCTGGGCCAGCACCCCGGCGACGTGGCTGGAAAGCCGCGGGCCGCAGATGACGATCATGTCTTCGCGGTTCAGGTCGATCTCGCCCCCGACCGGGACGTGCTCGAAGGTCGGGTCCAGCTTGTAGGAGCGGGCCAGGTCGCCGAGCCGCTGCGCGGCGGCGAAGTCCTCGGCGGCGAGGACCGGCCGCGCGTTGCCGGCCTCCTGCTTGAGCGGAGTCGCAATGATCAGGCGCGCATTGCCCAGGAACGCGCCCTCGGGTGCGGGCGCGGACTGCTTGAGCTGGTGGATGCGACCGCGGGTCAGTCCGGCCTCGGCGGCGATCTGGGCGTAGGACAGGCCCTGGTCGTGGAGTTCGGAGATGACCCGCTGGCGGAGCCTGGACAGTTCGGTGACCTCGGTCTGCGCTTCGGCGAGCCGCACGGTGGCGGCCCGCAGGAGCGCGAACGGGTCCTTGATGGCGGCGATCCGCTGCGTCTCTCCCGCCATGGCCTGCTCTCCTCCGTGGGACTCACCGATCAGAGCTGAGTCTAGGGGGATAGACAGGATCAGCAAACGGCAAGACCGGACAGTTTGCTGGGCGTCGGGATTCATCGCGGCTTCTCCGGCGGGTTCTCGTAGCGGGTCAACTGTATAGAGGGCTATACACCCCGAGCTTCCGGCCGCAGCGCGGGCTGCTGCCGATCTTCGTGCTCGGTGAATGTTAGTTCGGCCCACACGGTGTGGCAGTTGTCGACCTCGCTGCGCGCACCCCAGTAGTCCGCGAGCGCCTGGACGATCGCCAGCCCCCGGCCGAAGTCCTCGACCTCGTCGGAGGACCGGAAGCTGAACCTGGACTCGGGCGCCCCGTCGTCCGTGACCGCGATGCGGATCCAGTTCTTGCGGCGGGTGATCTCCAGCCAGACGTGGCCGCCGCGGCCGGACCGGGTGTGGATGATGGCATTGGTGACGAGTTCGGAGGCGATCAGCTCCGCGTCACGCATCTTGGGGTTGCCGGCGAGGGCATCGCGCACCATGGCGCGCGCCGCGCCGACGGTCTCGGGCGCTCCGGGGAACTGAGCGATCCAGGGCATGGCTGACACCTTCCGTTGCAGGAGTGGCTCTGATCAACTACTTTGCGTCAAGCTCGAATCCGAGCTTGAAAGCTAGCATTCGAGGTTGTCAAGCTGATCTGAGGAATCGTGAGGATGGGGGCAGGGTGGGCGACTTGGGTCGGCCGGCATATCTGCGGCTCGCTGATGCCCTGCGCGCCGAGATCCTCTCGGGCCAGCGCCCACCGGGCTCGCGCATCCCCAGCATCGCTGAGCTGCACCGCGAGTACGGGCTGTCCGAGCAGCCGGTCCGCCAGGCGCTGCGCGTGCTCACGGCCGAGGGGCTGATCGAGGGGCGCCCGGGGTCGGGGACGTATGTCCGGGAGCACCCGACGCTCGTGCGGGTGGCGCGCGGTCGCTACCGCACACCCGGAAGTCCGTACGCGACGGAGAGCCGGGCACGGGGCGTCGAGCCGAGCTGGTCGCACGCCTCGCAGAAGACGTACGCGACGGCGGCCCTGGCAGCTCGGCTCGGCGTCGCCGAAGGTGATCCGCTGATGCAGACGCAGTACGTGTTCCGGGGTGACGGCGCACCAACCCAACTGGCGACCAGCTGGGAACCGCTGGCGCTGTCCGGTGGGACACCGATCGCATTGCCCGAGATGGGACCGCTCGGCGGTGAGGGCGTGGTGGTGCGCTTCGCGTCGATCGGGCTCGCACCGACCCGGGTCACCGAGGACGTTGCCGCACGGCCGATCCTGGAAGCCGAGGCGACCTCGCTCGGGGTCCCGCTCGGCACCACCGTGCTGACGATCGAGCGCACGCACTGGGCCGGCGAAACCCCGGTCGAGACGGCAGATCTGGTGATGGCGGCAGACCGGTTCCGACTGGCCTATGAGATCGACGTGCCGCCGGAAGCTGCCGGCGCTGTTGAGCACCCCTGACACCTCACCTGACCTGGCGAACCCCCGGGGTTGCTAGCGTGGTCAGGCAGGGATGCAGCACCGGGCCGCAGGGGGGCAAGCCGACGTGATCGTGATTCCGAAAGTGCTGACCGAACTCCTGCGCGAGCTGCATGCGGAGGTCGCGCGTGCCGTCGCACTCGACTTCGCCGAGCAGTCGATCGATGAGAGCTTCCCCGGCGGTGACGCCCTCGCCGAGGCAGCACTCTCCTACCTCGCAGCCGCTCGCGCGGTTCTGGAGGAAGGTGACACAACACGGCTGGCGGCTGCGCACGACGCCTACTTCGCCGCGCATTCGCTGAGCAGCGTAAGGGCACAGGACGCCAGTTGGATTGCAGCCATTGCAGTCGCGGCCGCGTGCAAGCAGCAGTTGGAGCGGCTCGGTGTCGTGATTCGCGCCACCCGCTACAGACCGACCGTGGTGGACGTTGCGGAGGAGGCCCAGAAGGTCGCGGGGAGGCAGGCGCTTGCGCAGCATGTCGACCCGGTGGCAGTACAGGGAGCGCGCTGGGAGGCGGCCAGGCGGCAGTTGCTGCACCTCATCGCCGTGTCACCATCTCCCGTCTGACCTCCCGTGGTTCCGGGAGGAGTCGGTCGGGCGGCCCTCAACGCGCACCGTCGACCAAGAACCTGCAGCTGGGAACCTGCATGGGCCCGGCCGAGCAGCCCATAGTTCCGGGTAGCCACCCACAGGCGCCCACCATCCCTGACGACACGTCAGGACTGCTGTACATCCCCCTAGACAGCGTGGCGGCGAGTGCCTTACCTTGATGTCCATCCCCCTAGACAGCACTCTCGGGCGGTCGACGCTTCGACTGTCTAGGGGGGTGGACGAGAGGAAGCGTCATGGGCATTCGCGGTGCGATCCCGGTCCGGTTCGAGGACGTGTTCCCGGTGGGAGCGTTCGCCGTCTCCGTGGAGCCGGCGGCGGACTTCGAAGCGAGCAAGAGCGGCGGCAGGGTGCAGGCGCGGGACAAGGCGACCGGGCAGCCGCTGTGGGTGGTCTCGGTGGTGGACCCGGACCCCGAGGCGCGGGACACGTCGGCGCGGGTCAAGGTGGCCGCGGCCGTGCTGCCGGTGCTGCCCGACCCGGCGCCCGGGTTCCCGTTCCGCCCGGTCGAGTTCGAGGGCCTGACGGTCACGCCCTACGTCAACGGGTCCGGCCGGGTGGCCTATTCGTTCCGCGCGTCGGGCGTCCGCGTGCCCGCCGCATCCCGCGCGGCCGCCAAGGGTGCGGCCTGACCGACCGTCCCGGCGGGCGCCGCCCGAAGCCCGGACGGCGCCCGCCTGGTCCAGCAACTCCCAACCACAGCACAGGAAGTGAGGTGAGAGCCATGCGCAACCGCAACGCCAAGAGCACGCTCAAGACCGTCGTGCTCGTCCTGGTGGCCGCCTGGATCGGGTACTCCTGGGCGATCGCCCGGCTGGGCTCCGGCGGCGGCATCGCCGTCCTGGCGCTCTACGTCGCCGGCCCGCTGACCTGGTGGGCCTACCGGACGCTCTCGCTGCGCGCGCGGATCCGTCGCGGCTGGCCGGAGCTGAGCTACGCGCTCGGTCTGTGGCAGCAGGCACCGCTCCCGCGCTTCGATGCGAGCTACGAGTACACCTGGCCCCGGCTCGCACGCTTCCGCAAGCACCCCGACGGCCTCGACGTCCTGGTGGGCCTGCTGCCCGGCCAGGTCCCGGAGCAGTTCGCCGAGCAGGCCCAGGCCATCGCGCACGCCTGGCGCGTGCACCGGGTCGAGGTCACCAGCCCTCGGCGTGGTGCGGTGGTGCTGCGGGCCTGGACCAGTGACCCGCTGGCCGTGCCATTCACGGACGCGACCCCGGGCACGCGCCCGCCGAAGCCCACCCTGCGCCAGCGGCTGCGGGCCTGGTGGAACGCTGCCACGACCCAGGCAGCGCGGAGCCGATTTCGCCTCCGCCACCTGGCCGTTCAGGCACTGCACACCCTCGAAGCCGCTTGGTCGGCTTCGGCCCTGGGCCTTCCGGGCGCTCGTCGCGTCCCTGCGGCACTCGCGCCGACTGGCGGTGCTGGCCCGATCGCTGCACCAGGAGACGGCACTGCGCCCGAACCGCTGGTCGAAGCAGGGCCGCAGTGGCGGGCGGTGACCATCGGCATCCAGGAGAACGGGGCACCCTGGCGGCTGCGACTGCACGGCACGCACGTCCTGGTCGCTGGGGTGACCGGTGCCGGGAAGGGATCCGTCCTGTGGGGTGTGGTCCGCAAGCTCCTGCCCGCCGTCGCTGCCGGGCTGGTGCAGATCTGGGCCCTGGACCCCAAGCGCATGGAACTGTCCTTCGGCATCGGCCTGTTCACCAAGTACGCCTCCGACCCGGAACGCATGGTCGAACTGCTGGAAGAGGCAGTCGAGCGGATGCAGGAGCGGGCCCACGCCTTCGCCGGCCGCCTGCGCACCCACACCCCCTCCCCCAACTTCCCGTTCATCGTCCTGCTGGTGGACGAGCTGGCGTTCCTGACGGCCTACCAGCCGGACCGCGACCTGCGCCGCCGGGCCGAGGCAGCCATCGCCACCCTCACCAGCCAGGGCCGCTCGGTCGGCTTCTGCCTCGTCGGCGCACTGCAGGACCCCCGCAAGGAGGTCATGAACCTGCGCAACCTGTTCCCCGACCGCATCGCACTGCGCCTGGACGAAGCAGCCCAGGTCGACATGGTCCTCGGTTCCGGCACCCGCGACCGCGGCGCGCTCGCCGACCTGATCTCCACCGACCCGTTCATCGGCGCCGGCGTCGCCTACGTCCGCAACGAGACCAGCCCGGACCCGGTCCGTGTCCGCGCCGCCTACGTCAGCAACCGCGAGATCCGCGAACTGGTCGACCAGTACTGCCCCGACGCTTCGATCCACACACTGTCTAGCCCCCTCGACACCAACGTCCACGGTCTCCCCGCCCAGCCCGAAGAAGGTGCCGCGTGATCATCAACGCCTCCCTCGTCGTCCTCCTCGGCCTCGTGATCTACCTCCTGATCCGTCAGAAGGCTCTGCGGGTACTGGACCTCCTCCTCTGCGGCACCTTCGGCTTCCTGCTCGCCAGCACCGGAGCCGCGACCCTCATCCGCCACGTCCTGACCTGGATCGCCACCGCCCTCGGCCAGCTGCACCCCTGATCGGAGACCCGGATGACCACCCCCGACAACCGCCCGCTGCGCAACTACCCCGTCGCCGAACCCGACGGCGGCAATGACCCGCGGTTCAGCTTCGGCCTGCTGGTCGATGTGGCGATCCGACTCGAAAAGGCCGGTTACCCGCCGATCGACTCCGGCGACGACCTCATCCGCCTCTCCCTCGCCCTCCTCCGCTTCTGCTACGCCACGGAGGAGCGTTGACCACACCCACCCGCGCCGAACGCGCCCGCATGCCGCTGGCCCGGGACGTCCTGCAGGCGGTCGCCGAGGAGAACGGCGTCTGCATCCGCCCGGTGGCCGTGCGTCGCACGGACGTCCTGACCGGCGAGACCGAGGTCGTCGACATCCCCTGCGGCGCCACCCGGGCCAGCATCTGCCCCACCTGCGCCGAACGGAAGCGCCGACTGCGCGCCGCCCAGTGCCGCGAAGGCTGGCACCTCACCGCAGAACCCGCCCTCGACGCCGACCCCGCCAACGACGAACAGCGCTTCCTCGCCGGACTGCGCGCCGACCTGACGAAGGCTCACGCCTGCGCCACCGGCGCCGAGGCCGACGAACTGGCCTCGCTCCTGGTCGACGTGGACGAGCAGCTCGCCGACAGCGGCATGCGCGGCACCCTCGCCCCGGCCGGCGCCGCCCGCCGGGTCCGCTCCACCAAGCGCCGCCAGGACACCCCGGACCTGCCCCGCCGCACCGTCGAAGCCCGCACCCTCGGCAAGGCGTACACCACGCCCGACGGCAAGGCGTTCCGCCCGTCCCTCTTCCTGACCCTCACTCTCCCGTCCTACGGCCGGGTCCGCACCGACGGCACCCCAGTCGACCCGGCCGCCTACGACTACCTCCGCGCCGCCCGCGACGCGCTCCACTTCCCCAAGCTCATCGACCGGTTCATCCAGAACCTGCGCCGCTTCGTCGGCTTCGACGTCCAGTACTTTGCCGTCGTCGAACCGCAACGGCGCCTCGCCCCGCACCTGCACCTCGCCCTGCGCGGGACCATCTCCCGCGCGGACCTGCGCCGGGTCGTCGCGGCCACCTACCACCAGGTCTGGTGGCCGCCCTGCGACCGCCTCCGCTACACCCCGGAGACCGCGCCGACCTGGTCGCCGGAGCACGAGGGCTACACCGACCCCGCCAGCGGCGAGCCGCTGCCCACCTGGGACCAGGCCCTCGACGACCTCGACGCCGCCCCGGACGCCGAGCCGCTGCACGTCGGCCGCTTCGGCACCCAGCTCGACGCGCAAGGCGTGCTGATCGGCTCCCCCGAGGCCAACCGCTGCATCCGCTACCTCACCAAGTACCTGACCAAGAGCGTCGCCGAGTGCCACACCCCGGCCGGCGACCCCGAACAGGCCCACGTCGACCGCCTCGCCGCGGCCCTCCAGCACGAACCGTGCTCGCCGACCTGCGCCAACTGGCTGCTCTACGGCGTCCAACCGCGCAACGCCAGACCGGGTCAACGCGCCGGCGCCTGCCGCGCCCGCGCCCACAAGCGCGAACACCTCGGCTACGGCGGCCGCCGCGTCCTGGTCTCCCGCAAGTGGTCCGGCAAGACTCTCACCGACCACCGCGCCGAACGCCGCGCCTGGGTCCTCGACCTCCTCGGCCGCACGGACCAAGCCCCGGACCCGCACCGCTACCTCTGGGCCGTCGTCCGCCCCGGCGACCCCGACATCGCACCCCTCGCCACCCGCCTCCTACGCGCCGTCGCCGAACGCGTCCGCTGGCGCGAAGCCCTCGAGACAGCCCGGTCCCGCGCCGAGGGCCAGACCCACCCGACCACCACGCACGAAGGGAAAGCAGCATGAGCCAGCCCGACCGACTCCTGAACCTCGCTCAGGCAGCCGAACTGCTCGCCACCACCGAGCGGTTCCCCCGCCGCCTGGTCGCCGAACGCCGCATCGCCTTCGTCAAGGTCGGCCGCCACGTCCGCATCCCCGAGTCCGCCCTGACCGCGTACATCGCCGCGCGCACAGTCCAGCCGGTCACCGCCCGCCGCTCCGGCCAGAGGCGGGCTGCCTGATGGCCAACAACAAGGGCTACAAGCGGAGCTTCGGTGCAGTGCGCCAGTACCGCTCCGGCCGATGGACCGCCTCCTACCTGGCACCGGACGGCCTTGAGCAGCGCTCGCCGGAGACCTTCGAGACGAAGAAGGCAGCGGAGACCTGGCTCTCCCAGATCGAGGCCGATCTGAGCCGCGGCGACTGGCGCGACCCGAACGCCGGCAAGGTGGCCTTCGAGGAGTACGCCGTGCAGTGGGTCGCCGAACGCGGCCTGGCCGCCACCACGGCGAGCCTGTACCTCCAGCTCCTCAAGAAGCACATCGTGCCGACCTTCGGCGCCTGGAACCTGGACGAGATCACTCCCCCACGCGTGCGCACCTGGCGGACCGAGCGGCTCGCCGCCACCGGCCCGACCGTCGTGGCCAAGGCGTACCGGCTGGTCAAGGCCATCCTTGAGACGGCGGTCGACGACGAGCTGATCCGCCGCAACCCGTGCCGTATCAAGGGCGCGGGCAAGGAGTCGGCGCCCGAGCGTCCCATCGCCACCATCGACCAGGTGGATGCCGTGGCCGACGCCATGGGTCCGCGCTGGCGCCTCATGGTCTACATCGCCGCGTACGGGCCCGCCCGGCCCGAAGAGCTGGCCGAGCTGCGCCGGTTCGACGTGGACCTTGAGACGGTGGGGGTCCGCGTCCGCAAGGCGGCGCCCGAACTGACCAATGGCAAGCGCGTGGTGGGCGACACCAAGTCCGAGGCGGGCAAGCGGTTCATCGTGCTCCCCGGCTTCCTGCAGAAGGAGCTGCAGCGGCACTTGGACTGGTACGCCGAGAAGGCGCCGGACGGGCTGCTGTTCGTCGGGGAGCGGGGCAAGCCGTTCCGGCGCTCGACGTTCGGGCGCAAGTGGGCCAAGGCCCGGGTCCGGGCGGGCCTTCCCGCGGACTTCCGGTTCTACGACTTGCGCCACACGGGGCACACGCTCGCGACCCGCTCCGGGGCCACGTTGAAGGACACCATGGTGCGCGCCGGCCAGTCCTCGGAGCGGGCCGCCATGATCTACCAGCACTCAGACCTCGACCGTCAACGCGAGATCGCCGCCGCCCTGGACGCCCGTGTCCAGGCACACCGAACGGCTGCCCGGGAAGCATCTGGTGCGGATCTGGTGCAAGACCCCTGACCCGGTCCAGACAACAAAGAAGCCCCAGGCCGCTGACCTGGGGCTTCTTGCTGGAGCGGGCGACGAGAATCGAACTCGCGCTATAAGCTTGGGAAGCTCATGTTCTACCATTAAACTACGCCCGCGTGACGACCCGTCAGGAACGGCTCGATCATGCTCCACTGTACCCCATCCCGGCGGTGGCTCTGAACATCGGCGAGCCATGGTGGGTGATGTCCGGAAGGTCCCCTAATGTGACGCTGTCGTCGCGCGGCTTCGGCCGTGGCTCTGGCAGGCGTGGTGTGGGAAGGGGATCGATGGAGCGGCGGACAGTGGTTCGTTGTGCCGAGGGGCACGTGTTCAGTACGAGTACGTTTCCGATGCGGAACCTCGGGGTCGGGCGGCTCGGGCCGGGGCGGTTGATCCGCTGTCCGGGGTGCGGGCGGCTGCGCAGTTCGGTGCCGGCGGACCTGAGTGCGCTGTCCGAGGGGCAGCTGGCCCGGGTGCTGCGTTCGGTGTAGCGGTGGCTGCCCGCGGGCCCCGAGCCGGTGGCGGGAGGGGCCCGACGGGTGGGCGGGAATTGGGAGCGGGGCGCCGAGCACGTACCCTCGTGGCGTGCTGCTCTCCGACAAAGACATCCGCCATGAGATCGACAAGGGTCGGGTCGTGATCGACCCGTTCGACCCTGCCATGGTCCAGCCCTCCAGCATCGACGTGCGGCTGGACCGATTCTTCCGGGTGTTCGAGAACCACCGGTACCCGCACATCGACCCGGCGCAGGAACAGCCGGACCTGACGCGACTGGTGGAGCCGGAGGGCGACGAGGCCTTCATCCTGCACCCCGGCGAGTTCGTGCTGGCCTCCACCTACGAGGTCATCTCGCTGCCGGACGACGTGGCCTCCCGGCTGGAGGGCAAGTCGAGCCTGGGGCGGCTGGGCCTGCTGACCCACTCCACGGCCGGCTTCATCGACCCGGGCTTCAGCGGTCACGTGACCCTGGAGCTGTCGAACGTGGCGACCCTGCCGATCAAGCTGTACCCGGGCATGAAGATCGGGCAGCTCTGCCTGTTCCGGCTCTCCTCGCCGTCCGAGCACCCGTACGGCTCGGAGCGGTACGGCTCGCGCTACCAGGGGCAGCGCGGACCGACGCCGTCCCGCTCCTTCCTCAACTTCCACCGCACCGCGGTCTGAGCGCTGCGGTCTGAGCACCGCGGTCTGAGCACCGCGGCTCAGGTCACGCTCGCCCCGACTCAGGCCCGCTTGGGCCGGGTCACGGCGACCAGCTCACTGCCGTCCTCGGCCAGGGTCAGCTCCGTCTCCAGCGCGCTGAGCTGGCCCAGCCGGTGCAGGTGGCTGCCGCCGCAGGCGATGGTGGCCGAGCCCTGGGGCAGCTCGCAGTGCCAGCTGCGCCGGGCGGTCAGCTCCGGGCCCGGCACCTCGATCCGGACCGGGGCGTCGGCGGCCACCCAACCGGCCAGGCGCCGGTTGACGGCCTCGGTGAGCGCGGGCAGCGCCTCGGCCAACGCCGGCAGCTCCTCCACCGCGTCCACGGTGAAGCCCTTCTTCCGCAGCGACTTGCCCAGGCGGTAGGTGTCGGTGCTGGCCTCGGTGTCCATCACCGAGGAGGCCATCGCCAGGCTGTCGAAGTCCGGGTGGCCGAACGCGTCGTTGCGCCCCGGGTCCTTGCGCCAGCGCGGCGCCAGCGCCTCGTTCAGCGCCAGGGCCAGCAGGTGGCAGCCGGTGTGCGCGGCGGAGACGGCCAGTCGGCGCTCGGCGTCGACGGCCAGCGCGACCGGCTCGCCGACCACGGCGCCCGGGTCCTCGGCGAGCACGTGCAGCACCAGCCAGGACCAGGCCTCGTCGCCGCGCCGCACCGGGATGTCGCCGCCCACCAGCAGCTCGCCGCCCTCGGGGCCGACCGCACCGGTCAGGCAGTCCAGCACCGCGAGCTCGCGCCCGGCCACGGTCAGCGTGCCGGTGTCGGCGGGCTGGTCGGGCCAGGTGTGGTCGAGCGGGTGGAACGGCGTCTCGGCGGTGACGACGCCGAACCGGCCGTCGCCGAACGGGTGCACGGCGAGCACGGTGGACTCACCGGTCACGGCTCCACCGGGGAAGCTGACGCGGGTGGTGGCGAGGGTCATTCAGGAACTCCGTACGTATGAACAGATGGTCGGCCGAGCAGTGCTCAGCCGAGCGTCGGCAGCTTGAGCAGCACCAGCAGGGCCAGCAGCTGCAGCGAAGCGGCACCGACCGCCTTGCCCCAGGGTAGGTCGTGCACCCGGCGCAGCATCGCACTCAACAGGTAGCCGCAGCACAGCCAGGTGGCCCAACCGACCGCCTGCACCACCGAGTTGTCCGAGGGCAGGAAGAGCGCCAGCAGCAGCCGGGGCGCGTCCGTGGTCCAGCCGATCAGCACCGCCAGGCCCACCGTGGCGGGCAGCGGACCGTCACCACCGAGTTGGCGGGCCAGCGCGAAGGTGACCGAACCCAGCATCAGCCCGGCCAGTGTGAAGCCGATCGCCGCCCCGGCCAGCGACCAGAGCGCCACCACGAAGGTGGACTTGAACACCTCGTCGTGGGTGCTGCCGAAGCCCAGCACGGCGAGCGCGCCGTAGAGCAGCGAGACGCTGACCGCGGGCAGCCAGAGCTGGTGGTCGCGGACCAGGTCGAAGGTGCGGTTGGGGTGCCGGTACAGGCCGGTCAGCAACTGCCGCCAACGCGGCCGCGGCCCGGTCGCCCGGGGGGCGGTGCGGCCGCCGGCCCGGTAGGTGGCCACGCTCTCCCGGCCCTCGCCACCCTGCTCGGCGCCGTAGCCCTGCCCGTCGTCCCCGTAGCCCTGGCCGGGCGCGCCGTAACCCTGCTCGGCGCCGTAGCCCTGCCCCTCGTCACCGTGCCCCGCCCCGCCCTGCCCCTGCTCGCCGGGGAAGTACCCCGCGGGGAACGCCTGGGTGAAGCCGGGCCGGTCCCCCTGGTACGGGTCGCCGCCGTACTGGTCCTCCCCGTACGGCGCCCCGCCCCACCCGCTCTGATACCCGTTTCCAGCCACCCTCCGAAGGTACCCAAAAAGAGCAACCGGGGCCCGGGCACCCGCACAGTTGCAGCAGGGCTGTGACGCGCGCCGCGTCACAGCCCGGGTGCGAACGCGCCGGCGGCTGCTCCGGCGGCTGCTGGAGCGGCTACTTCTGCAGCACCGATCCGTGCACCGCAGCCGCCGAGGTCTCGCCGGCGGGGCAGCCGCCGGGGCCCGCGGTGGTGCGCACGGCGCCCATCGGCAGCCGCACGCCGCAGGCGATCCGGATGCCGTTCGGCAGCTCGTTGTCCGACTCCACCACGGCGCCGTCGCCGATCACCGCGCCGTCCAGCACGGTCCGCTCGCCGATCACCGCGTAGGCGCCCACGATCGAGTCCTTCACCACCGCGTCCGCGCCGACCACCGCGCCCGGCAGCACGACGCTGCCCTCGACGATCGCGCCCGCGGCCACCGCCGCGCCGTCCGACACCACGGTGCCCGAGCTCAGCACGGCCGCCGGGTCCACGGTGGCGCCGGGCAGCAGCAGCGCGTCGCCGGTCGGGCCGGGGACCGCCGGGGAGTCCACCCGGCCGAGCACCAGGTCGGCCGAGCCGCGCACGAAGGCGGCGGGGGTGCCCAGGTCCAGCCAGTAGGAGGTGTCCACCACCCCGCGCACCAGGGCGCCGGAGGCGAGCAGCTCGGGGAAGGTCTCGCGCTCGACCGAGACCACCCGGCCGGCCGGGATCCGGTCGATGACCGAGCGGTTGAAGACGTAGCAGCCCGCGTTGATCTGGTCGGTGACGATCTGCTCGGGGGTCTCCGGCTTCTCCAGGAACTCCAGCACCCGGCCGCTCTGGTCGGTCGGCACCAGGCCGAAGGCGCGCGGGTCGGCCACCCGGGTCAGGTGCAGGGTGACGTCGGCGCCGGCGGCCACGTGGCCGTCGCGCAGCGCGGCGATGTCCAGGCCGGAGAGGATGTCGCCGTTGAAGATCAGCACCGGCTCGTCCGGGCCGCAGGTCAGCCCCTCGGCGGCGTTGCGGATCGCCCCGCCGGTGCCCAGCGGCTCGACCTCGGTCAGGTAGACCAGCTCGATCCCGTACGGGGTGCCGTCGGCGAAGTGCTCCTCGAAGACCTCGGCCAGGTAGGAGGTGGCCAGCACCACGCGGGTCACACCGGCCGCCGCGGCCCGGGCCAGCTGGTGCGCGATGAACGGCACACCGGCGACCGGCAGCATCGGCTTGGGGGTGTGCGTGGTGAGCGGGCGGAGCCGGGTGCCCTGACCGCCGACCAGCATGATCGCCTGGGTCATCTGTGCGTTTCTCCCCTTGAACGGGCAGCGACCTGACCTGTGGTCTCGGCGGCCGGATCGCTTGGGTGCTTGGTGCTTGTCGGAAGCCAGACGTAACGGAAGCAGCCTGCCCCGGGCGGATACCACCCGGGGCAGGCATCATATGTGAGCCTCCGAGCCGTGAGCACATTCGCGCACGGCCCGAACAGCCACCCTAGTCGGCGGTCGGCGCCGGTCCGGCCGCCGGGGCGCCGGGCTAGACCTCTGCGGGTTCCTCGGCCTGCTCGACCGGCGTGGCCTTCACCGAGTCCAGCAGCAGCTGCGCCACGTCGACCACCTTCAGGTGCTCCTTGGCGGCGCCCTCGTTCTTCTTGCCGTTGACCGAGTCGGAGAGCATCACGAGGCAGAACGGGCAGGCGGTGGAGACGATGTCCGGGTTGAGCGACAGCGCCTCGTCCACCCGCTCGGTGTTGATCCGCTTGCCGATCCGCTCCTCCATCCACATCCGCGCGCCACCGGCGCCGCAGCAGAAGCCGCGCTCCTTGTGACGGTGCATCTCCTGCTGGCGCAGACCGGGGACCTTGTCCATGATCTCGCGCGGCGGGCTGTAGACCTTGTTGTGGCGGCCCAGGTAGCACGGGTCGTGATAGGTGATCAGGCCCTCGACCGGGTTGACCGGGACCAGCTTGCCCTCGTCGATCAGGTGCTGCAGCAGCTGGGTGTGGTGGATCACCTCGAAGTGCCCGCCGAGCTGCGGGTACTCGTTGGCGATGGTGTTGAAGCAGTGCGGGCAGGTGGCGACGATCCGCTTCTTGGGCGCGTCCTCCAGGGCCGCGTTCAGCGTCTCGACGTTCTGCGCGCCGAGCATCTGGAACAGGAACTCGTTGCCCAGGCGGCGGGCGGAGTCACCGGTGCAGGACTCCTCCTTGCCGAGGATGGCGAACTTCACCCCGGCGGTGTGCAGCAGCTCGGCGAAGGCCTTGGTGGTCTTCTTCGCCCGGTCCTCCAGGGCGCCGGCGCAGCCGACCCAGTAGAGGTACTCGACCTCGGCCGGCTCGATGTCCTCGCCGATCACCGGCACCTCGATGCCGGTCTCCTTCTTCAGCTCCTTGACCCAGTCGAGCCGCGCCTTGGTGGCCAGGCCCCACGGGTTGCCCTTGTTCTCCAGGTTCTTGAGCATCGTCCCGGCCTCGGTCGGGAACGAGGACTCGATCATCACCTGGTAGCGGCGCATGTCGACGATGTGGTCGACGTGCTCGATGTCCACCGGGCACTGCTCGACGCAGGCGCCGCAGGTGGTGCAGGACCACAGCACGTCCGGGTCGATGACGCCGTTCTCCTCGGCGGTGCCGATCAGCGGGCGCTCGGCCTCGGCCAGCGCGGCGGCCGGCACCCCGGCCAGCTGCTCGGCGGAGGCCTTCTCCTCGCCCTCCAGGTCCTTGCCGCCGCCGGCCAGCAGGTACGGCGCCTTGGCGAAGGCGTGGTCGCGCAGGCTCATGATCAGCAGCTTGGGCGAGAGCGGCTTGCCGGTGTTCCAGGCGGGGCACTGCGACTGGCAGCGACCGCACTCGGTGCAGGTGGAGAAGTCGAGGATGCCCTTCCAGGAGAAGTGCTCGACCTGGGAGACGCCGAAGACCGCGTCGTCCGCCGGCTCCTCGAAGTCGATCGGCGCGCCGCCGGAGGTCATCGGCTGCAGGGCGCCCAGCGCGACCGCGCCGTCGGCGTTGCGCTTGAACCAGATGTTCGGGAAGCCCAGGAAGCGGTGCCAGGCGACGCCCATGTCGATGTTGAGCGAGACCGTGATCATCCAGATGAAGGAGGTCGCGATCTTGACCGTGGCGATCGCCCAGATGAGGTTGTGCAGGGTGCCCAGGCCCAGCCCGGAGAACGCCTTCACCAGCGGGTACGAGACCAGGTACGCGGCCGAGTAGTGGTCGACCCCCTCCAGCGCGCCCTCCAGGCCGCGCAGGGTGAGGATCGCCAGGCCGATGACCAGGATCACCGTCTCGACGAAGTACGCCTGGCCCATCCGCGAACCGGCGAACCGGGACTTGCGCCCGGCCCGGTTCGGCAGGCTCAGCTGGCGGATCACGATCAGCACCGCGATGCCGAGCGTGGTCAGGATCCCGATCAGCTCCTCGAACACCAGGTACGGCGTCCAGTCGCCGATCACCGGGATCACGAAGCTCGGGTCGAAGAGCTGGCCGAAGGCGGTGACCAGGGTGAGGATCAGGGTGTAGAAGCCGACCGCCACGAACCAGTGGGCGACACCGACGATGCCCCACGTGTTCATCCGGGTGTGGCCGACGAACTCCCGGGCCAGGGTCAGGGTGCGGGCCACCGGGTCGTTGATCCGCGCCCCGGCCGGCACCGGCTGGCCGAGCCGGACGAACCGGTAGATCGACGCGATGGCACGAGCGAACAGCGCCACGCCGACCACGGCGGTGCCCAGTGAGATGACGATCGCTGCTAGCTGCATCCGGCTCTCCGTACTCCACGGCGTGAGGGCAAGTCGGTCAAGTGTACTCGTGGGTAACTTAACCACCCACCGGGCGGACCTTATCGCCCGGTAGCACCGGTTCAGAAGCTGTTCAAGGTATGGCGGCAGTCACGTAGGCCGATAGTCGCCCATTCGGGGGCAAACCTGACCGGGGGACGACCCAGGTCAGGAAAGTTGAGCGACTCGGACTCATGGCTGTTGACTCGCCCGGACCCCTGGGGCATGCTTGAGTGCGTACAGCTCAACTCTTCCGTGGAGGTATCTACGATGGCACGCGCGGTCGGTATCGACCTCGGCACGACGAACTCGGTCGTCAGTGTTCTCGAAGGCGGTGAGCCCACCGTCATCACCAACGCCGAGGGCGCCCGGACCACGCCGTCCGTCGTCGCCTTCGCCAAGAACGGCGAGGTGCTGGTCGGCGAGGTCGCCAAGCGCCAGGCGGTCACCAACGTCGACCGGACCATCCGCTCGGTCAAGCGCCACATGGGCACCGGGTGGAAGATCAACCTGGACGGCAAGGACTTCAACCCGCAGCAGATCAGCGCCTTCATCCTGCAGAAGCTGAAGCGCGACGCCGAGTCCTACCTGGGCGAGACCGTCACCGACGCGGTCATCACCGTCCCGGCGTACTTCAACGACTCCGAGCGCCAGGCCACCAAGGAGGCCGGCGAGATCGCGGGCCTGAACGTCCTGCGCATCGTCAACGAGCCGACCGCGGCCGCCCTGGCCTACGGCCTGGACAAGGACGACCAGACGATCCTGGTCTTCGACCTCGGTGGCGGCACCTTCGACGTCTCGCTGCTGGAGATCGGCGACGGCGTCGTCGAGGTCAAGGCGACCAACGGTGACAACCACCTCGGTGGTGACGACTGGGACCAGCGGGTCGTCGACCACCTGGTGAAGGTCTTCCAGGCCGGCCACGGCGTCGACCTGTCGAAGGACAAGATGGCGCTGCAGCGCCTGCGCGAGGCGGCCGAGAAGGCCAAGATCGAGCTCTCCTCGTCCTCCGAGACCACGATCAACCTGCCCTACATCACGGCCTCCGCCGAGGGTCCGCTGCACCTGGACGAGAAGCTCACCCGGGCCCAGTTCCAGCAGCTGACCACGGACCTGCTGGAGCGCTGCAAGGTCCCGTTCCACAACGTGATCAAGGACGCCGGCATCTCGCTCTCCGAGATCGACCACGTCGTCCTGGTCGGTGGCTCGACCCGCATGCCCGCCGTCTCCGAGCTGGTCAAGGAGCTGACCGGCGGCAAGGAGGCCAACAAGGGCGTCAACCCGGACGAGGTCGTGGCGATCGGCGCCGCGCTGCAGGCCGGTGTGCTGAAGGGCGAGGTCAAGGACGTCCTGCTGCTCGACGTCACCCCGCTGTCCCTGGGCATCGAGACCAAGGGCGGCATCATGACCAAGCTGATCGAGCGCAACACGACGATCCCGACCAAGCGCTCGGAGATCTTCACCACCGCCGAGGACAACCAGCCCTCCGTGCAGATCCAGGTCTACCAGGGCGAGCGCGAGATCGCGGCGTACAACAAGAAGCTCGGCATGTTCGAGCTGACCGGCCTGCCGCCGGCCCCGCGCGGCCTGCCGCAGATCGAGGTCACCTTCGACATCGACGCCAACGGCATCATGCACGTCGGCGCGAAGG
This sequence comes from Kitasatospora sp. NPDC058965, assembly GCF_042741245.1. Classification (NCBI taxonomy): domain Bacteria; kingdom Bacillati; phylum Actinomycetota; class Actinomycetes; order Kitasatosporales; family Streptomycetaceae; genus Kitasatospora; species Kitasatospora sp. NPDC058965. Next base: position 19,148 of record NZ_JBHYKG010000007.1, on the reverse strand, counting down.
ACCTCGGCACCGGCAAGGAGCAGCGGATGACCGTCACGGGTGGCTCCTCGCTGCCCAAGGAGGACATCGAGCGGATGACCCGCGAGGCCGAGCAGTACGCGGAGGAGGACCACAAGCGCCGCGAGGCCGTGGAGACCCGCAACCAGGCCGAGCAGCTCGTCTACTCCACCGAGAAGTTCATCGCCGACAACACCGACAAGCTCCCGGCCGACGTCAAGACCGAGGTCGAGGGCGCGATCGGCGAGCTCAAGGAGGCCCTGAAGGGCGAGGACATCGCGGCCATCCGCGAGGCCTCGGAGAAGGTCTCCACCACCGCCCAGAAGCTGGGTCAGGCGCTCTACGCCGACGCCCAGGCCTCGGGTGCCGCCGCGGGTGCCGAGGCGCCCAAGGACGCCGCCGACGAGGACGTGGTCGACGCCGAGATCATCGACGACGAGAAGCCCAAGGGCGGTGCGGCATGACGGAGAAGCCGCAGGGCGTGGAGCCCGGCGACGACTCCAACGCCGACGACGCCGTCATCCAGGCCGCCGAGGAGGCCCTCAAGGCCCTCTCGGGGGACGGGGACGAGGCGCTGACCGCTGCCAAGCGCGAGGCGACCGAGCGCACCGCCGACCTGCAGCGGCTGCAGGCGGAGTACCAGAACTACCGCAAGCGGGTCGAGCGGGACCGTCTGACGGTGCGCGAGATCGCGGTCTCCAACATCCTGGAGTCGCTGATCCCGGTCCTCGACGACATCGGCCGGGCCCGCGAGCACGGCGAGGTGACCGGCGGCTTCAAGTCGGTGGCCGAGTCGCTGGAGACCGTGGTGGCCAAGCTGGGCCTGCAGCAGTTCGGCAAGGAGGGCGAGCCCTTCGACCCGAACCTGCACGAGGCCCTGATGCACAGCTACTCCTCGGAGGTCACCGAGGACACCTGCGTGCAGGTGCTGCAGCCCGGTTACCGGATCGGCGAGCGGATCATCCGCCCGGCGATGGTGGCGGTGGCCGAGCCGCAGCCCGGCACCCAGTCCACCTCCGGTGGACCGGACGCCGACGGCCCCGCGGCCCCCGAGGCTGACGGTGCGGCCGAGAACTGACACGCTGTGCACTGCGGGGTCGTGCGTCACCACCGGTGACGCGCGGCTCCGCAGTGCCGTATCGATCACCAACGGGAGGTGGCTGAAGTCATGAGCACGAAGGACTACGTGGAGAAGGACTACTACAAGGTCCTCGGCGTGCCCAAGGACGCCAGCACCACCGAGATCAAGAAGACCTACCGCAAGCTCGCCCGGGAGTTCCACCCCGACGCCAACAAGGGTGACACCAAGGCGGAGGAGCGCTTCAAGGACATCTCCGAGGCGTACGACGTCCTGTCCGACGAGAAGCGCCGCAAGGAGTACGACGAGGCGCGCAGCCTCTTCGGCACCGGCGGCATGCGCGGTCCGGGCGGCGCCGGCAACGGCTACAGCTTCGACTTCGGCGACCTGTTCACCGGTAGCCAGGCCGGTGGCAACGGCGGGATCGGCGACATGTTCGGCGGCCTGTTCAACCGCGGCGGGCGGCAGGCCCAGCCGCGCCGCGGCGCCGACGTCGAGACCGAGGTGACGCTCAGCTTCGAGGAGGCGGTGGACGGCGCCACCGTCCCGCTGCGGATGACCAGTCAGGCCGCCTGCCGGACCTGCGCCGGCACCGGCGCCAAGGCCGGCACCACGCCGCGGGTCTGCCCGACCTGCGTCGGCGCCGGCACGGTCAGCCGCGGCCAGGGCGCCTTCGCGCTCTCCGAGCCCTGCCGCGACTGCAAGGGCCGCGGCATGATCGTCGACGACCCCTGCCCCGACTGCCACGGCAGCGGCCGGGCCAGCTCGGCCCGCACCATGCAGGTGCGGATCCCGGCCGGGGTGCAGGACGCCCAGCGGATCCGGCTCAAGGGCAAGGGTGCCCAGGGCGAGCGCGGCGGCCAGCCCGGTGACCTCTACGTCACCGTGCACGTCACCGCGCACCCGGTCTTCGGCCGCAAGGGCGACAACCTCACGGTGACCGTGCCGGTCACCTTCCCCGAGGCCGCGTTGGGTGGCACCATCGACGTTCCCACCCTGAACGGCCCCTCGGTACGGCTGCGGCTGCCCGCCGGCAGTGCCAACGGCCTGACCCTACGGGCCCGCGGCAAGGGCGCCACCCGCAAGGACGGCACCCGCGGCGACCTGCTGGTGACGGTCGAGGTGACGGTGCCCCAGCAGACCACCGGGGACGCCCTGAACGCACTGGAGCAGTACCGCGACGCCACCGCGTCCGAGGACCCGCGTGCCGCCCTCTTCAAGGCGGCGGAGGGAGCGTGATCTGAGATGAGCCCCGACGACCCCGGTATCGGCGCAGGCCTCGGCGAGGGCCTGCCCGGCGGCCCCGCCCCGCGCCGCCGCACCACCGCCTCGGCCACCTACGTGCTCACCGAGGAGACCCCGGTGTACGTGATCTCGGTGGCCGCCGAGCTGTCCGGACTGCACCCGCAGACCCTGCGCCAGTACGACCGGCTCGGTCTGGTCTGCCCCGACCGCACCGGCGGCGGCGGTCGGCGCTACTCCGCCCGGGACATCCAGCAGCTGCGCGAGGTGCAGCGGCTCTCCCAGGACGAGGGCATCAACCTGGCCGGGATCAAGCGGATCATCGAACTGGAGAACCAGGTGGCCGCCCTGCAGGCCCGGGTCGCCGAGCTCGCCGCCGCCGTCGAGGGTGCCGGTGCCGCCCTGCAGGCCCGGGAGGCCGCGGTGCACGCCTCGTACCGGCGCGACCTGGTCCCGTACCAGCCGGCCGCGCAGTCGAGCGCGCTGGTGGTGTGGCGGCCGCGGCGCTAGTGGTATCGGGCTACATGCCTGGTTGGCGCCCCGTTCGGCGGCGGGGTGCCAACTCCGGCCGGGCATGCGTAAAGTGCTGCCCGGCGAACTGGAATCCAAAAGGCCCGGAAGGGGGGACCCTGGTATGAGCCCGCGCGACTGGGGCAAGTCCGAGCTGGGGGACTCCGAGTTCTTCTCCGCCGAGGCGAAGTCGCTGTATCTGCGAGTCGTGGCAGCCGGCGGCACCATGGAGATTGACGACCCATTGCTCGACGCCGCAAAAAATGAGCTGGCTGAGCTGGGTCTATTGGTGATCGGCCAAGAAAAGCCGGAGACCGTCACGGTCATCGATCCGAATCGGCTCGCCACCCGTCTCAGTTCGAGTTGGCAGAAGCAGGCGCTCTCCCTGCTCTCCCAGGCGGTCGCCCTGCCGGCGGCCGTCCAGGAGCTCGCCCAGGCCTACCAGGCCGTGCAGCGCGACGTCCGCCCGGGCGGGGCGGTGGAGCACATCCACGGACTGATCGAGATCAACGAGCGCGTCGGCATGCTGGTGGACAGCGCCCAGTTCGAGGCGCTCAGCGCCCAGCCGGGCGGCAGCCGGCGGCAGAACCTGCTCGGCCCGGCCGTGGCCATGGACCGGTCGCTGCTGCAGCGCGGCGTGGCCCGGCGGATCGTCTACCACCCCAGCGCCCGGTACTCGGCGCCCACCCGCCAGTACGTGGAGCAGATCACCGAGGCCGGCGGCGAGGTGCGCACCCTTGAGGAGCCGTTCACCCGGCTGTTCATCATCGACCGCCGGGTCGCGGTGATCCCGGTCAAGGGGGACACCGAGACCGCGGCCTTCATCAGCGACGAGGCGATGATCGCCTACCTGCTCGACTCGTTCGAGCGGCTCTGGGAACGCTCCAGCCCGTTCCTGGGCGCCACCGAGGTTCCGCCCGAGGTCATTTCGCGGATGCGGACCAACATCCTCAGGATGATGTCCCAGGGCATCGGTCACAGAGTCATCGCCCGCAACCTGGGCATCAGTGAACGCACCCTGGCCCGGCACATCGCCGACTTCCGCGAGGAGTACAACTCCGAGACCCTGTTCCAGCTCGGCTGGCGCATGGCGCTGAACTCCCCCGACCTCCACTTCGAGGACGAGGAGCCCGGCTCCGACCCCGAGGGTTGAGCCGGCCGCGGATCCCGGGTCAGACCGACAGGGCGTCAGCACTCTCGCTGTCAGCGGAACGGGAAGCACCCCAGATCAGGTCCACCGGCGTCGCAGCCGCCCGGGTCGGCCCCCAGATCAGGTCGGCCGGCACGGCGTCCGCCCGGTTGGCCGAGAGCCCCCAGATCAGGTCGGCCGGGACGGCGTCCGCCCGGTTGACGGCGAGCTTGCCCCAAATCAGGTCGGCCGGCACCGCATCGGGCCGGGCGGCCGAGAGCCTGCCCCAGATCAGGTCGGCCGGCACGACCCGCGCGGGCGCTGCCGGCCGGGCAACGACCGCCGGGGAAACGGCACCGGATCCGCTCCGCGACAGGGCGACCGGCGACGCGGCGGAGGTGCTCACGAGTGCGGCCAGCCCAATGGAAGCCAGAGCGGCACACGCGAGCGCACGGGTGACTGCTCGGGATTCACGACGCATGCTGGGCCTCCTTGTCATGTTCCTGATATAAACAACGTCTAGTACAGTCCGCTCCGGTCATTTCATAGGAACGGGCAAAGGCTTATCAAAGCCACTGCCTTCAGTCGAGGCAAGCTTGCTCATGGCCGGACGCGTGGCATTCCGCTGCCTGGCAGAAAGATGACAGGCCGTCGACGGCGAGTCCTTGACTGTCCACTGTCTGCCAACCATGTCATCCAATCGCCAGACGGCGAGATGACATACCGGCGCTGTGGACGCGGCCCGGGCCCAGCGGAGACGATCAATAGGCATCACCCCCTGGTGGCCAGGCATTCACGAGACGCGACCGCGGAACGCCCCGAGGAACCGCCGACCATCCGGGTGTTTCACCTTCGTTCGCCAGGCAGTTCCTGCAGCGCCTGCGTAGACCACACTCCGCAGGACCGTCAACTTCCCCCGGAGCCATTCGCCATGACTGAGCCCTACATGCGCCAGCACGCAGTCCAGGCCCCCGAAGGGCGCCGGGCCCGTGTCTTCCTCGCCGCCCCCCTGATGCGGCTGACCGGGCCGGCCGACAGTGTCGTCACCCTGGCCAGCCGCACCCGGCTGACCGCGCTGCGCAGTTCGCTGCTGCGCAGTGGTGCCGCCGTCTTCAGCGCGCACCACAGCGACGCCTGGACCGTCGAGGGCCGCGCGCCCGAGCCGCGGGTGCCGTCGGACTTCCGCGCCATGCAGACCGCCGACCTGGTCTTCGCCTACGTCGGCTCGCCGCTGTCGGCCGGCGTCTCGCTGGAGCTCGGCTGGGGCTCGGCGCTGCGCAAGCCGATCGTGCTGCTGGTGGACGAGGCGATCACCCACAACCCGCTGATCGCCACCATCGAGCAGGTCGCCCCGGTGCTGCCGCTGGTCTTCGACGACACCTGGTCGCAGGAGAGCCTGCGCCACATCGTGGAGACCGCGCTGGACTGGGCCGGCATGGCGCTGTCGCTCCGCGAGGGCTTCTGGACCGCCCCCGGCGAGTTCAGCCCGCTCTCCTCGCACGTGGACCCGTACGGCAGCTGGCCCAACTCGGGCGCGGCCACCGGCTGACCCGCCTCACTCGGGCGGCAGCGCACCGGCCCGGGCCTGCCACCCCAACTGGAAGAGCGTCCGCGCCTCGTACCGCTCACGGAGCTCGGCGATCCGGGCCGCCACGGTCCGCTCGCTCAGGCCGAGCCGGCTGCCGATGGCACGCTGGGTCAGACCCTGGGCGAGCATGGCGATCAGCGGCGCGTCGCCCGCTGCCACCGGCGACTCCCAGCGGACCCGCTCGGCACGCTCCCAGTCCCGCTCGAACATCGCGACCACCATCCCGACCACGGCCGGGTCCTCGATGACGGCGGCGCTCCGGTCGGCGGGATCGCCGGCGAGCACCGCGACGCTGCGGTCGAACACCAGCATCCGGCGGAAGTCCTCGTCCAGGACCCGGATCCGGCCGCCCAGCGCGGTGGCCCGCGCCGCGTAGTCCGCGGTCGCCGGGTCGGTGCGGGCACCGGGCTGGTAGAGGGTGCGGATCGCGACGCCGCGACCGCGCAGGTCGGCCGCGTCGACCAGGGCCACCCGCAGCGAGCCCGGCGGCCGGGCGCCACCGGGCTGCATGCTCAGCACCTCGGTCCGGCTCCCGACCACCAGCCGCCTGATCCGCTGCTCGATCGCGGCCGGCTCGTCCAGCCGGGAGATCCCGGCCCGGTCGGGCGAGGCCGGCGGAGTCCGGTCGTAGGCGAGTGCCAGGTCGGCCAGCGTGCCGGCCACGGCGTCCGCCCGGCTCATCAGCTCGGCCGCGCGGCTGCGCAGCCCGCGGCGCAGCCGGGTCCAGGCGTCGCGCGGGTCGATCACCAGCCACCGGCCGTCCCAGATCTCCAGCACCAGCCCGGCCTCGGCCAACTGCCGCAGGGCCGGCTGGTCGGCCGCCGGGAGCTCCGGGGCCCGGAACACCCCGCCCGCCGCCAGCAGCCGCAGGTACAGCTCCCGGGCTGCCTCGTCCGGTCCCGGTGCGCCGTTCACCCCGACCGCCGTTCACCCGCTGCCGCGCGCATCAGCCAGCCCAGCTGGAAGAGGGTCTGGGCGTCGTACTGCTCGCGCAGGCGGGAGATGTGGCCGGCCACGGTGCGTTCGCTGACGCCCAGTCGGGTGGCGATGATGCGCTGGGTCAGGCCCTGGGAGAGCATCCGGCCGACCTGGATGTGGACCGGCAGCGCGGCGGGGTCGGGGGTGGTGGTGGACCAGGGCACCGGCTCGGCCCGCTGCCAGTCGCGCTCGAACATGCCGACCAGGAAGGCCACCACCGCGGGGTCGTCCACCATCGCCATGCCGGTGTAGTCGACCACGGTGGGGATCATCGCGGTGTGCCGGTCGAAGATGGTCATCCGCTTGAAGGACTCGCCCAGCACCCGGAACCGGGCACCCAGCTCGGTGGCCTCCAGCACGTAGGCGGTGGTCGGGCCGTCGGACCGGGCGGCGGGTTCGAACAGGCAGCGGCCGGCCCCGCCCCGCTCCAGGAACGGCCGGGTGCGGCGGGCCGACTGGGCCAGCACCGGGGTGGGCAGCGCGCTGCCCGGCTGGGCGGTCAGGATCTCGTCGGTGGCCTCGGCGAACAGGGCGTCGAGCCGGGCGTTGATCTGCTCCGCGTCGTGCAGGTGCAGCACCTCGCCGGAGCGGTCCACCGTGCGGGCCGTCAGGTCGTAGGCGCGGCTGAGGTCCTCCAGCAGGGCGGGCATCTCCTGGGCCTGGACCAGCAGCCGGGTGCCGGCCGAGCGGAGCTCCTCGCTGAGCCGCCCGCCCACCACCCGGGGGTTGACGGCGACGAAGACGCCCTCGGCGGGCTCGGCGAGCAGCAGACCGCGCTCCAGCAGTTCGGCGACCAGCGGCCGCTGCTCGACGGCCACCTCGGCCATCCGCAACCGGCCGCCCTCGCCCAGCACGCCCAGGTAGAACTCCCGGGCCGGCTCGCCCGGCAGCGGCAGCGGGCCGGCCGGCGGGCCGGCGGGCAGCTGTGGTGGCGGCCCGGCACTGCTGCTCTCGGTCATCGCTCGCTCTCCCCCGTCTCGTGGTGCGTGCCTGCCCCGTCCAACCCCGCCGCGCCGTCCGGGGGTTCCTCGGGCGCCCCGCGCATCAGCCAGCCGAGCTGGAACAGCGTGCGGGCCCCGTGCCGGTTGCGCAGCCGGGCGATGTGGCCGGCCACGGTCCGCTCGCTCAGCCCGAGCCGGCGGGCCACCCCCTGCTGGGTGAGCCCCTGCGCGAGCAGTGCGCCGACCCGGCCGGCCACCGGGGCGGAGCGTTCGGCGATCTTGACCTCGGCCCAGCGCACCGTCTCGGCCCGGGTCCAGTCCCGCTCGAAGACCCGCAGCAGGTGGGCCACCACGGCCGGGTCCTCGACGAAGACGGCGGTGCTGGCGTCCTCCACCGCGGGGATCACCGCGAGCGAGCGGTCCAGGATGAAGGTGCGCGGGAACGGCTCGTCCAGGATCCGCACGCTGCCGCCGTGCTTGGTCACCTCCGCCGCGTAGCAGACGGTGGCGGGGGCGGACAGCGCGCAGGGCTGGTAGATGGTGCGCATCCGGCCGCCGCGCTGCAGGAAGGGCAGGTCCTGCTGGAGCGCGGTGTCGAGCAGTTCGGGCGGCCGGTGCCCGGGCTGCACGGTGATCAGCTCGTGCCGGCACTCGGAGACCAGCTGGAAGATCCGCTGCTGGATGTTGGGCAGGCCCCGCACGTACTCCGCCACCGGGCGGCCGGTCGGCGGCGCGGCCGCGGACCGCTCGTAGGCCCGGATCAGGTCGCCGTACCGCTGGTCCACGCCCTCCGAGTCGACCAGCAGCTGCACCGCGCGGGCCCGCATCTCGGCGCCGAGCCGGACCGTCAGGGCCCGCGGGCTGACCGCGATCCAGGCGGCGGCGTGCGGTTGGCGGATCAGCAGGCCGAGCGCGACCAGGCGGTCCAGCACCGGGCGGTCGACCGCGGTGGTCTCCCGGTCGGTCAGCCGGCCGCCGGCCCGCAGCACGGCGAGGTAGCAGGCGCGCTCGGCCCCGGTCAGTTCGGGAGCGGGGTCCGCGGCGGACGGCAGCGGCGGATCGGCGGTGGTGTCGGGCACCCCGTCCCCCCTGCGCGCTGGACCGGCAGCGGTCGAACGACCGCCTCGGGCGCATCATCTCATCCGGTGCGCCGCAGTTCCGCACAGGGCCCCGGAGGCCGCCCGCCCCCCGAGCGGGCCGCCCCGGGCGTTCGCGTCCACGTGCGCGGATCCGGCCCGGAGCCAGGGACCCACAGTCTCCTGTGCTCCGGGCGGATCCACTTCACCACGCCAAATCCGAGGTGCTTCCAGCGAGGCGGAGCAGCAACGCCTCGCTGGTACCGGAGCGGGAACCATCACCACATATGGTCCTCCGCCCGGCGTTCCCCCGTCCGTCCCACAGATACCTCTGCCCCTGCGCGACGAAGGAGAACGAGTCACCACCAACGGGTTGCGGTTTCCCGGGCGGCTTGGCGTGTCCCCAGCCTCACAGCGCGCGGACCAGCGGACAAGGGCCGCCCTCCTTCACGTTCCCGCAACTGCACGAACGTGCACGCGAGGCCGGAGAAGGTCCGTCCACACACGGCTGAGCTGCGGCTATGACAGAACGTTCGGTCTGCGCTACCTGCCGGCCCGGCCGGGCGCGTCAGTGCAGCACCACCCGGCCGTCGGCCCGCCGCACCGCGCCGTCCAGCGCCTGCGCCCCGGTCACCCGCACGTACGGGGAGACCCTGGTCGCCACCAGCGCCCGGTGGGTCAGCGACCAGTCGTCGGCCCACACCTCGGAGCCCAGCTCGACCAGCCGGGCCAGCTCCGGGATCCCGTCCGAACAGGCGGCGAAGACCCCGTCCTCCACCAGGTAGAGGATCACCCGGTCCCCGGCCTCGGCCAGCGAGAGGGCCTCCTTCACGAACCGACCGGCCTCCGGCTTCCCCCAGACGGCCTGACTCTCCACCATGACGTGCGAACGCCCCGCCATCGCGTGCTCCTCCCCGTTGTCCCCCGCATCCCCGGTTGTCAGGCTCGCAAAGCGGCCCCGGGCAGGACAAGGCGCCGACCACTGCAGTTTTCCGCAGCTGCGTGATCGTGCAGACGAACCGTCAGGTCCCGTGTCAGTCGGCCGTGTTGTCGCCGCTCCCGCGCATCAGCCACCCCAGCTGGAACAGCGTCTCCGCCTCGTACTCCTGGCGCAGCCTGGCCAGGTGCGCGGCCACGGTGCGCTCGCTCAGGCCGAGCCGGTTGGCGATGCCGCGCCGGCTCAGCCCGCAGGCCAGCAGCCGGGCGATCCGGTCGGCCACCGCGCCCGGGTCCGGCGCGGCGTGCGCCGAGCCCCAGGCCACCCGCTCGGCGCGCTGCCAGTCCCGCTCGAAGAGCTCGACCAGCAGCTCCACGGCGGTGTGGTCGGAGACGAAGGCGGCACTGCCCATGTCGGCCGAGGCGGGGATCACGGCCACCGACCGGTCGAAGATCAGCATCCGCTGGAAGTCCTCGTCCAGTACCCGGATCCGGGCGCCGTACGGGGTGACGGCGGCGGCGTAGGCGGCGGTGGCCGGATCGGTGCGGGCCACCGGCTGGTAGAGCGTGCGCATCGCCCCGCCGGACCGCAGGAACGGGATGTCCTGGGCCATCGCCCAGGCCAGGTGGTCGGCCGGCTTGTCGCCGCCCGGCTGGGCGGTGAGCATCTCGGTGGCGGTGTCGGCCACCAACTGGGCGATCCGGTGCCGGATGCTGTCCCGGTCGTGCACCGTCTCCACGGTGCCGGTGCGGTCGATCCGGCGCGGCGCGGCGTCCCAGGCCTGGGCCAGCTCCTCCAGCTGGCCGGGCAGCTCGTCGGCCTGCCGGAGCAGGTCGGCCGCCCGGGAGCGCAGCGCGCCGGCCGCCCGGCCGAGGAAGGCGCGCGGGCTGACCGCGGAGTAGAAGGTGCCGCCGGGCAGGCCGCGGACCAGGCCCAGGGCGAGCAGCCGGGCCAGCGCGGGCGCGTCCGCGGTGTCCACCTCGGCCGACTTCACCCAGCCGCCCTCGGCCACCACCGCGAGGTAGAGCTCGCGGGCGGCCGGGTCCAGGGCGAGCAGCTCGCCGAGCGCGTCCGCCACGCCGCCCTCCCCCCTGACCCGCCGTCAGCTCCTTGACTGTCCGCCGCCATCCTGCCAGCAGGTCCGAACGGACGCGAGAGGGGGTGAGCGAACGCTCGTTCCCGTCCGCCCCTCAGGCCGCCGCGCGCAACAGCCGCCCGGCCCGCACCGCGCTCACCGTACGGGTCCCGGCCACGGCCCAGCCGGTCAGCAGCAGGACGTAGAGGGCCGCCGCCAGCACGCCGAACCCGGCGAAGCCGGTGTGCCGGGCGAGCCCCGCGGCGCCGGTGACGCAGGTGCCCAGCGGGAAGGTGAAGGCCCACCAGGTGAGCCCGAACGGCATCCGCTGCCGCACCAGCGCCCGCAGGTTGGCGGTGCCGGCCACCAGCAGCCACAGCACCGCGAAGCCGATCGCCGCCGTGCCGTAGAGCAGCGCCAGGCCGAGCGCGGCCGGGGCCAGCGCGGGGGCCGTGCCGCGGGCGGCGTCGGCCAGCTGGTTGACCGCGGTGGTGGACTGGCCGAGCGGGCCCAGCACCAGGAAGAGCGAGGGGGTGAGCAGCACGGCGGGCAGCTTGCTGTGCACCAGGCCGGCGAAGACCACCGGCAGCACCACCAGGGTGGCCAGCAGGCTGGCGCCGAACAGCGCGTAGCAGCCGTAGAACAGGGCCGGCCGCAGCCCGGCGGGCAGGTGCGGCAGCAGCGCCGGGCCGAGCGCGGCGGAGACCATCGGGGCCACCACCGGCAGCAGCCAGGTGGGGTTGGCGCGCAGCGCGTCCACCCGGTGCCGGGTGACCATCAGGTACGGGATGCCGGCCGCCACCAGCACCGCGTAGAGCGTGCCGACCGTCCACAGCGCCGCGTCCAGCGCGACGGCCGGCCCGGTGCCGATCACCCGGGCGCCGACCGCCAGGGTGCCGTAGCCGACCGCGAGCAGCGCCATCGGCGGGCAGCCGTAGAAGACCGCGGTGCCGGGCTCGTCCAGCAGCTGCGCCCGGGCCGCGTCCCGGTGCCGGGACAGGTGCACCAGCCGGGCCGCCACCAGGGCCGCCAGCAGCGCCACCGACAGCGCCCAGACCAGCTGTGCGAAGACCTCCTGCCCCGGCACCCGGTAGGGCAGCGCCAGGGCGGCGTTGGCGGTGATCGCGGTGCCCATCACCGCGGCGTACCAGTTCGGACCGAGCCCGCTCAGGTCGAGCGGCGGTCGGACGGCGGGGCGGCTGAGCGCGAGGGTGACCATGGCCCCACCCTCCGCCCGGTCCGCGCGTGCCGGTAGCCGTCCGCACTCGATGACGACATAACCTGACCCTATGGCCCTGTCTCCCATGGTCCCCGAGTTGAGCGCGCTGGAACTGCTGCTGGCGGTCGCCCGGCACGGCAGCGTCGGGCAGGCCGCGGCCGAGCTGGGGATCAGCCAGCCGGCCGCCAGCGCCCGGATCAAGGGCATGGAGCGCCAGCTCGGCGTGGCGCTGCTGGTCCGCTCGCCGCGCGGCTCGCGCCCCACCCCGCAGGGGCTGCTGGTGATCGAGTGGGCCCGCCAGGTGATCGAGGCGGCGCAGGCGCTGGACGCCGGGATCGCGGCGCTGCGCGAGGACCGGGACGCCCGGCTGCGGGTGGTCGCCTCGCTGACCGTGGCCGAGTACCTGATGCCGGGCTGGCTGCTGGCGCTGCGCGCGGCCCGCCCGGACACCGCCGTCACGCTGCGCACGGCCAACTCGGCCGCGGTGGCCGAGCAGGTGCTGGCCGGCGAGGCGGACCTGGGGTTCGTGGAGGGCCCGGGCACCCGCAGCGGGCTGGCCGGCACCGTGGTGGCGACCGACCGGCTGGTGCTGGTGGTCGCACCGGGCCACCGCTGGGCCGGTCGGCGGGCGCCGGTGAACGCCGCCGAGCTGGCCGCCACCCCGCTGGTGCTGCGCGAGCCGGGCTCGGGCACCCGCGACGTGCTGGACCGGGCCCTGCTGGCGGCCGGGGCCGGCCGGGCCACCCCGCTGCTGGAGCTGGCCTCCACCACCGCGCTCAAGGCGGCCGCGCTGGCCGGGGCCGGTCCGGTCTGCCTGAGCGAGCTCGCGGTCGCCGACGAACTGGCCACCCGCCGACTGGTCGAGGTCCCGCTGCACGCGCTGGACCTGCGCCGACCGCTGCGCGCGGTCTGGCCGGCCGGCCGCCGCCCGGCCGGGCCGGCACGCGACCTGTTGTCCTTTACCAAGAAAACCTGAGCGCGCTAGACTCAACTTAGCTGCCTCTCATCGAGGCACCCGGACACCGTTGACGACCGTCGGTACAGCAACTGGAGGAGCGCACCCACCGTGGCCATGGACGCGAGCAAGTTCACCACCAAGACCCAGGACGCCCTGTCCGTGGCGATCCGGCAGGCCGGCAGCGCGGGGAACCCCGACGTCAGGCCGGTGCACATCCTGCTCGCGCTGCTGGAGCAGCCCGAGGGCATCGCCCGCCCGCTGCTGGAGGCGGTCGGCGCGGACGTCGGCCAGCTGATCGGCGCCGCCCGCCAGCAGCAGCGCGCCCTGCCGGCCGCCCAGGGCGCCACCGTGGCCGCCCCGCAGCTGGGCCGGGACACCCTGGCGGTGCTGGAGGACGCCGGGCGGCGGGCCGACAAGCTGGACGACGCCTACGTCTCCACCGAGCACCTGCTGGTCGGCCTGGCCGCCGAGGGCGGCGCGGTGGCCGAGCTGCTGGCCCGCCAGGGCGCCACTCCCACCGCGCTGCTGGACAGGTTCACCGAGGTGCGCGGCTCCGGCAAGGTCACCTCGCCGGACCCGGAGGGCACCTACAAGGCACTGGAGAAGTACGGCACCGACCTCACCCAGGCCGCCCGGGACGGCAAGCTCGACCCGGTGATCGGGCGCGACCAGGAGATCCGCCGGGTGGTCCAGGTGCTCTCCCGCCGCACCAAGAACAACCCGGTGCTGATCGGCGAGCCCGGCGTCGGCAAGACCGCCGTGGTCGAGGGCCTGGCCCAGCGGATCGTGGCCGGCGACGTGCCCGAGTCGCTGCGCGGCAAGCGGCTGGTCGCCCTGGACCTGGGCGCCATGGTGGCCGGGGCCAAGTTCCGCGGCGAGTTCGAGGAGCGCCTCAAGGCGGTGCTGAACGACATCAAGCAGAGCGACGGCCAGGTGGTCACCTTCATCGACGAGCTGCACACCATGGTCGGCGCCGGCGCCGGCGGCGACTCGGCGATGGACGCCGGCAACATGCTCAAGCCGATGCTGGCCCGCGGCGAACTGCGCATGGTCGGCGCCACCACGCTGGACGAGTACCGCGAGCGGATCGAGAAGGACCCGGCACTGGAGCGCCGCTTCCAGCAGGTGCTGGTCGGCGAGCCCAGCGTGGAGGACTCGATCGCCATCCTGCGCGGCCTCAAGGGCCGCTACGAGGCGCACCACAAGGTGCAGATCGCGGACGCCGCGCTGGTGGCCGCCGCCACCCTGTCCAACCGCTACATCACCTCCCGGTTCCTGCCGGACAAGGCGATCGACCTGGTGGACGAGGCCGCCTCCCGACTGCGGATGGAGATCGACTCCTCCCCGGTGGAGATCGACGAACTCCAGCGCGCCGTCGACCGGTTGCGGATGGAGGAGCTGGCGCTGGAGAAGGAGTCGGACCCGGCCTCGGTCGACCGGCTGGCCCGGCTGCGCCGCGACCTGGCCGACAAGCAGGAGCAGTTGAGCGGTCTGACGGCCCGCTGGGAGCAGGAGAAGAAGAGCCTGAACCGGGTCGGCGAGCTCAAGGAGCGGCTGGACGGCCTGCAGAGCGCCCTGGAGCGGGCCCAGCGCAACGGCGACTTCGAGCAGGCCTCCAAGCTGATGTACGCCGAGATCCCGGCCGCCGAGCACGAGTTGACGGAGGCTCAGGAGAAGGCGCAGGACCAGGACCAGAGCGCGTCGATGGTCAAGGAGGAGGTCGGCCCGGACGACGTGGCCGATGTGGTGGCCTCCTGGACCGGCATCCCGGCCGGCCGGCTGCTGGAGGGCGAGAGCGCCAAACTGCTCCGGATGGAGGAGGAGTTGGGCCGCCGGCTGATCGGCCAGCGGGAGGCCGTGCAGGCGGTCTCGGACGCGGTGCGGCGCACCCGGTCCGGCATCGCCGACCCCGACCGGCCGACCGGCTCCTTCCTCTTCCTCGGCCCCACCGGCGTCGGCAAGACCGAACTGGCGAAGGCGCTGGCCGACTTCCTCTTCGACGACGAGCGGGCCATGGTCCGGATCGACATGAGCGAGTACGGCGAGAAGCACTCGGTGGCCCGGCTGGTCGGCGCCCCGCCCGGCTACGTCGGCTACGAGGAGGGCGGCCAGCTCACCGAGGCGGTCCGCCGCCGCCCGTACAGCGTGGTGCTGCTGGACGAGGTGGAGAAGGCCCACCCCGAGGTCTTCGACGTGCTGCTGCAGGTGCTGGACGACGGCCGGCTCACCGACGGCCAGGGCCGCACGGTGGACTTCCGCAACGCGATCCTGATCCTCACCTCCAACCTGGGCAGCCAGTACCTGGTCGACCCGACGGTGCCCGCGGCCGCCAAGAAGGAGCTGGTGCTGGAGTCGGTCCGGTCCTCCTTCAAGCCGGAGTTCCTCAACCGGCTGGACGACATCGTGGTCTTCGAGCCGCTCGGCTCCGCGGAGCTGAGCCGGATCGTGGACCTGCAGGTGGCCAAGCTGGGCGAGCGGCTGCGCGAGCGCCGGCTCACCCTGGACGTCACCCCGGCCGCCCGCGACTGGCTCTCGCTGACCGGCTACGACCCGGCCTACGGCGCGCGGCCGCTGCGCCGGCTGATCCAGTCGGCGATCGGCGACCAGCTGGCCAGGGCGATCCTGTCCGGCCAGGTGCACGACGGGGACACCGTGGTGGTCGAGCGCGACGAGGTCGGCGACCGGCTCACCGTGCGCTCCGCGTGACCTCCGGCGCACTCTCCGGCCACCGCCACCCGGTGGCCGGAGAGCCTGTGCCCAGCGCTCGCGATGAGGCAGGATGGAGACATGGAAGGGGGCGGCCCCGCGGCCACCGGCCACCCTCGATTTTGCACCTGTGAAGGGACCTCCCCGTGAGCATTGACCCGTCGTCGATCCCGTCCTTCGGCGCGCCCCAGCCCCCGGCCGGTGGCGGCCGTCCGGCCGGTCCGCCGCCGATCGTGGTCCCGGACCAGGCCCTGGTGACCCAGTTGCTGGACCAGATGCAGCTCAAGCACGTGGTGGACGACGAGGGCGACCTCACCGCCCCCTGGGAGGGCTTCCGGGTCTACTACATGTTCCGCGGCGACCAGAAGGAGCTCTTCGCGGTCCGCTCCTTCTACGACCGGCCCTACACCCTCGAGCAGAAGCCCGAGATCCTGGACCTGCTGGACGAGTGGAACCGCGAGACCCTCTGGCCGAAGGTCTACACCCACACCCACGAGGACGGCGTCGTCCGGCTGATCGGCGAGTGCCAGATGATCGTCGGCACCGGCGTCAACCTGGACTACTTCGTCACCACCACGGCCAACTGGACCCAGGCCGCGGTCGGCTTCGAGCAGTGGATGGTCGAGCGCCTGGGCCTGCAGAAGGACATCGAGGGCGAGGAGGGCGACGCCGCCGAGGACGAGGGCGACGCCGAGGCCTGATCCGCGCACCCCACCGACCGGCCCGGCCCGCCCTCCCAGCGGGCCGGGCCTCGGTGCGTCCGGCCGCGCCCCGGCCCGGCCACGGTGTGTCGGGGCTTGTCCGGGGTGGTCCGGCGAGGCGAGGATTGGGCGCCGACGACCAGGTGTGAGGAGCCGCTGATGAGCGCGAGGCCACTGTTGAACCGCCGTCTGGCGGGCATGGGGACGACGATCTTCGCCGAGATGTCCGCCCTGGCCACCGCCACCGGCTCGATCAACCTCGGCCAGGGGTTCCCGGACACCGACGGTCCCGAAGAGGTCCGCGAGGCCGCGGTGCGGGCGCTGCGCGACGGCCGCGGCAACCAGTACCCGCCCGGCCCCGGCATCCCCGAGCTGCGCGCCGCCGTCGCCGAGCACCAGCAGCGGTTCTACGGGCTGGCGTACGACCCCGACACCGAGGTGCTGGTCACCGCCGGCGCCACCGAGGCGATCGCCGCCGCCCTGCTGGCCCTGCTGGAGCCGGGCGACGAGGTGATCGCCTTCGAGCCGTTCTACGACTCCTACGCCGCCTGCATCGCCATGGCCGGCGCCACCCGGGTCCCGCTGACGCTGCGTCAACCCTCCTTCCGCCCGGACCTGGACGAGCTGCGCTCGCTGGTCACCCCGCGCACCCGGCTGCTGCTGATCAACACCCCGCACAACCCCACCGGCACCGTGCTGCACCCCGACGAGCTGGCCGCGATCGCCGCACTCGCCGTCGAGCACGACCTGCTGGTGATCACCGACGAGGTCTACGAGCACCTGGTCTTCGCCGGCGCCCACCACCCGCTCGCCGCCCTGCCCGGCATGCGCGAGCGCACCGTCGCGATCTCCTCGGCCGGCAAGACCTTCTCCTTCACCGGCTGGAAGGTCGGCTGGGTGACCGCCGCCCCCGAGCTGGTCGCCGCCGTGCGCACCGCCAAGCAGTACCTGACCTACGTCAGCGCCGGCCCGTTCCAGTACGCGGTCGCCGAGGCGCTGCGGCTGCCGGACGCCTACTTCGAGCAGTTCCGCGCCGACCTGCGCCGCAAGCGCGACCTGCTGGCCGGCGGCCTGGCCGAGGCCGGATTCCGGGTGCACGAGCCGGAGGGCACCTACTTCATCACCACCGACATCACCCCGCTGGGCGAGAAGGACGGCGTCGAGTTCTGCCGCTCGCTGCCCGGGCGCTGCGGCGTCGTGGCCATCCCCAACCAGGTGTTCTACGACACCGTCGAGGCCGGCCGCCCGCTGGTCCGGTTCACCTTCTGCAAGCGGGACGAGGTGCTGCTGGAGGCGGTGGGCCGACTGCGCCGGCTGTAGCTCGATCTCCGACCCGTGCGGCGCGGGTCAGCCGCGCCCGTGCCACTCCCCCGATCCCAGCGGGAGGTAGCCCTGGCCGTCGCAGGCCGAGCAGGTCTGCAGCACGAAGCCGGTACCGGTGAGCAGGCAGGCGCGGCCGTCCCGGTGCAGGTGCGGGCGGGCACCGCCGCGGACCCGGGTGCGGGTGCCGTCGTCGCAGCAGGGGCACGGCATCCGGAACTTGACGTACTCCCCGGGCCGGTCGGCCCGCTCGTCGTCGGTCATACCGGAGTCCTTCCCCGGCACCGCCCGTCACACCCGTGCCGGGCGGTGCCGGCCGACGGGCTGTCACAACGGATGGCTGTCACCCGGAATCCGGATCCCCATTCCGTCGGCGCCGCACCGACGCGAAGATGACTGGAGCCGTTGGTCAGGCTACGCACGGCCGGTGGTTTCCGTGGTCCGAGGGGGAGTTCGCATGGTGTCGATCGGCTCGCAGCTGCCGCGCGCGGTGGCGTTCTGGCTGCTCGGCTGCGTCCTGGGGCTGTTGCTGTTCGCCTCCGCCGCGCCCTCGCCGCTCTACGTCATCTACCAGCAGACCTGGCACTTCTCACCGCTGGTGCTGACCGCGGTGTACGCGGCCAACGCGCTCGCCCTGCTGGTCACGCTGCTCTTCGTGGGTTCGCTCTCGGACCACCTGGGGCGGCGCCCGGTGCTGCTGGCCGCGGTGCTGGTGGAGCTGGCCTCGATGCTGCTGTTCGCCGAAGCCCGCGGCCTGGCCTGGCTGTTCGCCGGCCGGATCGTGCAGGGCGTGGCCACCGGAGCGGCCACCGGTGCGCTCAGCGCCGCGCTGATCGACCTGCAGCCGGCCGGCAGCCGGCTCGGCGCGCTGGTGACCAACGTGGCCTCGGCCGGCGGGCTGGCGGTGGGCGCGCTGTGCACCGGGCTGCTGGTGGCCTACGGACCGGCGCCCACCCGGTTGGTGTACTGGCTGCTGGTGACCGCCTTCGCCGCGGCGCTGCCGCTGCTCGCGGTGCTGCCCGAGACGGTGCGGCCGGACGGCGGCTGGCGGCGCTCGCTGCGGCCCGAGGTGGCGGTGCCGGAGCAGGTGCGCGGCGCCTTCGTCGCACTGCTGCCCTCGGTGCTGGCCACCTGGGCGCTGGCCGGGCTCTACCTGTCGCTCGGCGGCTCGCTGGTCCACTCGGTGCTGCACCTGCACAGCCTGCTGGCCGGCGGGCTGGTGATCCTGGCCCTGCAGGGCACCTCGGCGGTGGTCGCGGTGGCGGCCCGGGACTGGTCGGTGCGGCGCGCGCTGGTGGTCGGGCCGGTGGCGCTGGTGCTCGGTGTGGCACTGGCCCTGGTGGCGCTGCGCACCGGGTCGGTGGCGCTCTTCTTCGCGGGCAGCGCGGCCGCCGGGGTGGGCTTCGGCCCGTCCTTCTCGGGGGCGCTGCGGACCCTGACCACGCTGGCCCCGGCCGACCGGCGGGCCGAGGTGGTCACGGCGGTCTACGTCTCGTCGTACCTCGCGCTGAGCCTGCCCGCCGTGGCGGCCGGGCTGGCCGTGTCGCACTTCGGGCTGACCACCACGGCGACCTGGTACGGCGCGGCGGTCTGCGTGCTGGAGACGCTGGCGCTGGTCGGCACCCTGCGGCGGCGCGAGCCGGCCGCGGCGGCGACCTCGGCCCCGGCCGCGGCACCGGCCGCGGTGCCGGCC
>NZ_JBHYKG010000006.1:0-72359 GCF_042741245.1 Kitasatospora sp. NPDC058965 | reverse complement strand
CAATACAACCAGCACGCCCCACCACACTTGCCCGCCGCCCCACGGGCGATAGGGCCGGCTGCCCACACCCGCGGGTTTTCGGCCCCCGGCCATGATTCTTTTCCTTCCCCTTGCACGCGGGCTATTTCGATCCCGCGCGGATTCCTACACTCGCTCCTGGATATCCGGTCGGGTCGAGCGGTTCGGCCCGGTCGCCTGTGCCACCAGAGCCACGTGCGCGCCGCGCGAGAGTCCGGCGTGCCGGTTTTCGGGGAGGACGCATGGCGGGAATTGCGATCACAACGACGACCCGGGCAGCCGAACTCATGGGATCCGCCCCAGGATCACCAGTACGACCACGAATCTTGACCGTTCTGGCTGCGCCCGCGCAGCCGGCGGTGCTCACCGGCGGGAACCAGGTCCTGCTCCTGGTCATCGGTCTGGTCGCGCTGGCCGCGCTCGGCGTGGCCGTGCTGCTGGTCCGCCAGGTCCTGGCGGCCGATCAGGGCACACCGGCGATGCGGCGGATCGCGGCCGCCGTGCAGGAGGGCGCGAACGCCTACCTGGCCCGCCAGTTCCGCACCCTCGGGGTCTTCGCCGCCGGGGCGTTCTTCCTGCTGATGCTGCTGCCCGCGGACAACTGGTCGCAGCGGATCGGCCGTTCGGCCTTCTTCCTGGTCGGCGCCGGCTTCTCGGCCGCCACCGGCTACCTGGGCATGTGGCTGGCGGTGCGCGCGAACGTGCGGGTGGCCGCGGTGGCCCGCGGTGTGACGGCCGATCAGCAGCGGCGCGCCCAGCACCGGGCGATGCGGATCGCCTTCCGCACCGGTGGCGTGGTCGGGATGTGCACGGTCGGCCTCGGCCTGCTCGGCGCCACCGTGGTGGTGCTGCTCTACCGCGCCGACGCGCCCCGGGTGCTGGAGGGGTTCGGCTTCGGGGCCGCGCTGCTGGCGATGTTCATGCGCGTCGGCGGCGGCATCTTCACCAAGGCCGCCGACGTGGGCGCCGACCTGGTCGGCAAGGTGGAGCAGGGCATCCCGGAGGACGACCCGCGCAACGCCGCCACCATCGCCGACAACGTCGGCGACAACGTGGGCGACTGCGCGGGGATGGCCGCCGACCTGTTCGAGTCCTACGCGGTGACCCTGGTGGCCGCCCTGATCCTGGGCCGGGCGGTGTTCGGCGACACCGGCCTGGTGCTGCCCCTGGTGGTCCCGGGCATCGGCGTGCTGACCGCGGTGCTCGGGATCGTCGCCGTCTCCCCGCGCGAGCGCGACCGCAGCGGGATGACCGCGATCAACCGCGGCTTCTTCCTCTCCGCGGCCGTCTCGCTGCTGCTGGTGCTGGCGGCGGTGTACACGATGCTGCCCGGCAGCTTCGGCCGGTTGCACCACGTGCCGGACGCGATCCGGCAGCACGGCGGCGACCCGCGCCTGTTCGCGCTCGCCGCCGTGCTGATCGGCATCGTGCTCGCGGTGCTGATCCAGCAGCTCACCGGCTACTTCACCGAGACCACCCGGCGACCGGTGCGCGAGGTCGGGCGGAGCTCGCTGACCGGCCCGGCCACGGTCGTGCTCTCCGGCTTCTCGCTCGGCCTGGAGTCGGCGGTCTACTCCGCCGTGCTGATCGGCGCCGCGGTCTACGGCGCCTACCTGCTGGCCGGCGGCTCGCTGCTGCTCGCGCTGTTCGCGGTCGCGCTGGCCGGCACCGGCCTGCTCACCACCGTGGGCGTGATCGTGGCGATGGACACCTTCGGCCCGGTCTCCGACAACGCCCAGGGCATCGCCGAGATGTCCGGCGAGGTCGAGGGGGCCGGCGCCCGGGTGCTGACCGAGCTGGACGCGGTCGGCAACACCACCAAGGCGATCACCAAGGGCATCGCGATCGCCACCGCCGTGCTGGCCGCCACCGCGCTGTTCGGCTCCTTCACCGACGCCACCGGGGAGGCGGTCGGCAGCGCGGCCGACGGCGCACCGCCCGGCGGCACCGGCAGCCTGAGCCTGGACATCTCGCAGCCGAACAACCTGGTCGGCCTGCTGCTCGGCGCCGCCGTGGTCTTCCTCTTCTCCGGACTGGCCGTCAACGCCGTCTCCCGCTCGGCCGGTGCGGTGGTCTTCGAGGTGCGCCGCCAGTTCCGCGAGCACCCCGGGATCATGGACGGCAGCGAGACCCCGGAGTACGGCAAGGTGGTCGACATCTGCACCCGGGACGCGCTGCGCGAACTGGCCACCCCCGGGTTGCTCGCGGTGCTGGCCCCGATCGCGGTGGGCTTCGCGCTCGGTGTCGGCCCGCTCGGCGCCTACCTGGCCGGCGCCATCGGCGCGGGCACCCTGATGGCCGTCTTCCTGGCCAACTCCGGCGGCGCCTGGGACAACGCCAAGAAGCTGGTCGAGGACGGCGCGCACGGCGGCAAGGGAAGCGAGGCGCACGCCGCCACGGTGATCGGCGACACGGTCGGCGACCCGTTCAAGGACACCGCGGGACCGGCGATCAACCCGCTGCTCAAGGTGATGAACCTGGTCTCGCTGCTGATCGCGCCCGCCGTGGTCCGGTTCAGCTACGGCCCGCACGCCAACGCCGGTCTGCGCGCCGCCGTGGCCGCGGTCGCGGCGCTGCTGGTGGTGGCCGCGGTGTACGTGTCCAAGCGGCGCCCGGTGGGCGTCGCGGAGGAGTCGCCCGCCGCACTGCCCGGTGCGGGCCCGGAGGTGGGATTGACAAACTGTTGAATCAGCGGTTTCCCTGCTCTGCGGCGCGACCCGGCTCCCGAGCCGAGAACCCGAAGGGAAACCCATGCGGATCCGCATCCTCTGGCCGGCCGGCCAGGCCACCGCGACCCTGCGGTCCACGCCGACCAGCCAGGCGCTCTGGGCGGCACTGCCGATCAGCTCCGCCGCCGCCACCTGGGGCGAGGAGGTCTACTTCGGCACCCCGGTCAGCGTGGCGCGCGAGGCGGACGCCGAGCAGGTGGTGGCGCCGGGCACGGTCGCCTTCTGGACGGACGGCGACAGCCTGGCGCTGCCCTACGGCCCCACGCCGATCTCGCGCGGCGAGGAGTGCCGGCTGGCCAGCCCGTGCAACCTGCTCGGCGCGCTGGACGGCGACCCGCAGGTGCTGCGCACGGTCCGGCCGGGCGACGCGATCCGGGTCGAGCGCGCCTGAGCCCCCGCCCGGTCCCCGGGCGGCCGGGAACCGTCCCGGCCGCCCGGACCGTCCCCGTACCGGTGTCGGGTAGGTTCACCCGGTACGGAATCGCCGGGCCGGACCACCGGCCGGGCGGGACGGCAGGAGGGCCGCGAGGGTGGACGAGCGAGTGCTGGCGAACGGACGGGGCGCGACCGGGACGACCGGCGCGACCGGGACCACCGGCGGGGCCGGGCCACGTCGCCGGACGGTCCGCCGCGCCGTCGCCCTGCCGCTGCTCGGCACCCTGCTGGCGGTCGGCGCGGCCGCCTGCAGCAGCGACAACACCGCCGCGCTCAACTCCTGGGCCAAGCAGGTCTGCGACAACCTGCGCGACCCGGTGACCCAGTCCCGCACCGCGCAGGCCGACGTCGGCCAGGTGAAGGCCGGTGAGTCCCCGGGGGACCTGCAGAAGCGGCTGGCCGGCGACCTCGGCACGCTCGGCGCCGCCAACAACCAGATCGCCGACGCGATCGACAAGGCCGGCGCGCCGAAGATCGACAACGGTGCCGGGGTGCAGAAGGACGCGGTCAACGAGCTGCGCCAGGCCGCCCAGGGCTACCTGGACGTGCAGAAGACCCTCGCCGGCCTGCCGACCGACGACCAGGCGAAGTTCGCCGACGGCCTGAAGAGCGTCGGCGACCAGGTGCAGCAGCTGGCCAAGCTCTCCACCGGTGCGCTCAACACGCTGCAGACCGGCGACCTGGGCACGGCCATTGCCAAGCAGCCGGGCTGCAAGAGCCAGCCGGTCGCGGGCGCCTCGGGCGCGGCCGGCGGTTCCGGCGCGCCCGCGGCCCCGGGCGGGAGCCCGAGCCCGGGCGCCGCCGCGAGCGGCTCGCCCGGTGCCCCCGCCGGCTCCCCGGGCGCGAGTGCGAGCGGTTCCCCGAACGCGTCCGGCTCTCCGGGCGCGAGCGCGGCCGGTTCCCCGAGCGCCGGCGCCGCCGGCTCCCCGAGCGCCGGCGCCAGCGCCTCGCCCAGCGGCCACTGACCGCCCGCGGCCGGTCCACGGGGCCCGCTCCGGCACCGGAGCGGCTCCCCGCGCCGTGGGCCGCTCCCGCGCCCGGGCGCGGGAGAATGGCCGGGTGACCACGCTTCCCGCTCCCGATCCCGCCCGTCTCGCCCGGCTGCGCGAGGCACTGCTGGCGGCCTCCTACACCGCCGACGGCTGCCTCGACCTGCTCGGCCCCACCGCCTACGCCGCGCTCGCCCGCAGCGAGGCGGTCCCCGCGCTGCGCGCGACCCGTGGCGGCACCGCGCTGGAGACCCTGGTCCGGCTCTTCCTGCTCCAGCAGCCGGTCCCGTACCCCGCCGCGGCCGCCGCACTGCCGGTGGCGGACTGCCTGGCGGACGGGTGGCTGACCCGTGACGGCGACGAGGTCCGGGCCACCGTCGACGTGCGCCCGTACGCCAACGAGGTGGCCGGCCTGGAGAGCGCCGACGCCTGGGTGGTCTCCGACCTGGGCTGCGCGGTCGGCGGCGCGGGCGGCATCGGCTCCGGCGGCAGCGCGGCCGGGGTGCCGCGGCGCGAGCTGGTGCTGGGGGTCGGCGGCGCCTCGACCACGCTGGCCAACCTGGCGGTCCGCCGCCCGGTGCGCGCCGCGCTCGACCTGGGCACCGGCTCCGGCGTCCAGGCGCTGCACGCCGCCCGGCACGCCCAGCAGGTGACCGCCACCGACCTCAACCCCCGGGCGCTGGCCTTCGCCCGGCTGACCCTGGCGCTGTCCGGCTTCGAGAACACCGCCACCGCCGAGGGCAGCCTGTTCGAGCCGGTGGCCGACCGGCGCTTCGACCTGATCGTCTCCAACCCGCCGTTCGTGATCTCGCCGGGCAGCCGGTTCGTCTACCGCGACGGCGGCATGGCGGGGGACGAGCTGTGCCGCTCGCTGGTCCGCGGCGCCGCCGAGCGGCTGGCCCCGGGCGGCTACTGCCAGCTGCTGGCCAACTGGCAGCACGTCAAGGGCGAGGACTGGCACGACCGGCTGGCGGGCTGGGTGGCCGGCACCGGCCTGGACGCCTGGGTGGTCCAGCGCGAGGTGCAGGACCCGGCGCAGTACGCCGAGCTCTGGCTGCGCGACGGCGGTGACCACCTGGCGTCCCGTCAGGCCTACGAGCAGCGCTACGACGAGTGGCTGGACGCCTTCGAGGCGGCCGGGGTCGAGGGGGTCGGCTTCGGCTGGATCACCCTGCGCGCCTCCGGGGCCGAGCACCCCACGGTCCGGATCGAGGAGTGGCCGCACCCGGTCGAGCAGCCGCTCGGCCCGCACATCGAGCAGTGGTTCGCCCGCCAGGACTTCCTGCGCGACCACGACGACGCCGCGCTGCTGGCCGCCCGGTACCAGCTGGCCGACGAGGTGGTCCAGGAGCAGGTCGGCGCCCCCGGTGCGGACGATCCGGAGCACGTGGTGCTGCGGCACAACCGGGGCATGCGTCGGGCCACCAAGGTGGACACCGTGGGCGCGGGCTTCGCGGGCGTCTGCGACGGCACCCTGCCGGCCGGCCAGATCCTGGACGCGATCGCCCAGCTGCTCGGCGAGGACCGGGTGCTGCTGCGCGACCGCGCCCCGGAGTCGCTGCGCCTGCTGGTCGAGCAGGGCTTCATCGCCCCGGTCGGCGGCTGACTGGCGGCCCGTCAGTGACCCGTCGGCGTACCGTCAGCGGTCCGCCGACGGACCGTCACGGGTGGAACAGCTCGGTGATCGAGGTGACGGTGTTGCCGCCGGTGGTGGTGATCGCGTACATCCCGCCGTAGCAGGAGTACGGCTGCTGCACCGCCGACGGGTTGTTGCGGCAGTCCTCCATGTGCTTCATGAAGACGTCCAGCGAGACCGGGGTCGGCTTCATGTCGGCGAAGAGCAGGTACTTGGCGTCGTTGCTGAAGGTGAACACCGCCGGGTTGCCGTAGCCCTCGAAGTAGCCGTCGTTGGGCACGTCGGGGCCGCAGACGAACTTGGTCTCCTTGGCCTTCATCCAGACGTGCACCGTGTAGGCGCTGTCCACCGACTCGACCACCCGGCCGATCGAGCTGGTGGCGGCCGCGGTGCAGTCGGCGGTCGGCTTGGCGGTGCCCGAGGGCTTGGCGGTCGGCTTCGCGGAGGGCTTGGCGGACGGGCTCGCCGGGTGCGCCGGTCCCGTCGAGGGCGCCGCGGGGACGCTCGGCACCGCGGTGACGGAGGCCGTGGGGGAGCCGGCGGCGGCCGGCGCGGGCGACTCGTCCGGCCCGCAGGCGGTCAGGGTGAGCGCGGCGGCGGTCAGGACGAGGGCGGTGGCGGTCAGGCGGCGAGCGAGCACGGTGGTTCCCCCCAGGAACGTTCGGGACCGGCGCCGACGGCCGGTCATCCGGGGTCACGCGGCGCCGCCCCGCCGGGGTTGCCGCTGTTGCGGCTCTGTGACGGACTGCGGATCGATCGCGGGTCCGGTTCACCGATCCGTGACCTGGTTCCCCGGGGTCCCGGTTCACCGATCCGTGACCTGGTTCCCCGGGGTCCCGGTTCACCGATCCGTGACCCCGGGTTTCCCCGTCGTACCTCATCCGGCCGCACCCGGTTGGCCCGGCGCTGTCAACCTCGGCGAATCTGAAAGATCATCAGCTGACTGTCGGGCAGCCGGTGCGGAGCAGGGGCGGGGAGCGCGGGGTGGAGACGCCGACGGCGGCGGTGGCAGGGGGCGTACTGGTCCTGTTCGGCGGCGCCCTGTTGTTCTGGTGCGCGGCCGAGCTGCGCCTTCGCCACCGGCTGCGCCGGCACGGCGTCCCGGTGACCGCCCTGGTCGTCCCGGACCCCGTCCCCAGCCAGGTGCTGGACCCGGCCCCGCTGCTCTCCTACGCGACGCTGCCCGCCGTGGGCGCGCCGGACGGGCCGGTGGAGTCGGCCGCGGTGCTGGCCCGCCCCCGTGGCCGCACTCCGCTGCGCCGCCCGCCGCAACTGCTGCCGGGCAGCTCGGTCCGGGTCTGCTACGACCCGACCCGACCCGCGCAGGTGGTGCTGACCGGCACCGCCACCGCGGCCTCGCTGCCGCTGGACGCGTTCTGGATCGTCCTCGGCACCAGCAGCCTGGCCGGCGGGCTCTCGCTGCTCGCCACCGTGCTCCGCTAGGCCGCCGAGACCGGCCGGAACCTGGCCGGAATCCGGCCGGACACCCCTCGGCAACCGTACCGAAACCCCGGAAACCGGCCGGAACCGACAGCCGCTGACGATAACCACGCGGCGGGAAGGGCCGTCATCGGGTTACCGTTCGAGTGGCGCAGGTCGGCCTTGCAAGTGAAAAAGCAGGATCCGTCCGTTTGACAAGGGTCACCAGGGTACGGTCACACTCCGCTGGTGGGGTCGTCGCGTAGCGGCACCCCAGGCGTTGCGTGCCGGGCGGCGGACGACCGCCGGCCAGCGCACAGGAATGGACCGGGAGAGAAGAGCGAAGGTGTCCCCGAGCAGCGAGACCGCGCAGGGCGGCAAGCGACTCGTCATTGTCGAGTCGCCCGCCAAGGCGAAGACGATCAAGGGCTACCTCGGCCCCGGCTACATCGTCGAGGCGAGCGTCGGGCACATTCGCGACCTGCCCGGGACGGCGGCCGAGGTGCCGGACAAGTACACCGGCGAGGTGCGCCGGCTGGGCGTCGACGTGGACCACGACTTCGCGCCGATCTACGTCGTCAACAGTGACAAGAAGGCCCAGGTCAGCAAGCTCAAGCAGCTGCTCGCGGAGTCCGACGAGCTGTTCCTCGCCACCGATGAGGACCGCGAGGGCGAGGCCATCGCCTGGCACCTGCAGCAGGTGCTCAAGCCCAAGGTGCCGGTCAAGCGGATGGTCTTCCACGAGATCACCAAGGCCGCGATCCAGGAGGCGGTGGCCAACCCGCGCGAGCTCAACCAGCGCCTGGTCGACGCCCAGGAG
The DNA here is from genome assembly GCF_042741245.1 of Kitasatospora sp. NPDC058965. Taxonomy (NCBI): domain Bacteria; kingdom Bacillati; phylum Actinomycetota; class Actinomycetes; order Kitasatosporales; family Streptomycetaceae; genus Kitasatospora; species Kitasatospora sp. NPDC058965. The sequence goes on along the minus strand of NZ_JBHYKG010000006.1, from coordinate 64,313 downwards.
ACCCGCCGGATCCTCGACCGCCTGTACGGCTACGAGGTCTCGCCGGTGCTCTGGAAGAAGGTCATGCCGAAGCTGTCGGCCGGCCGCGTCCAGTCGGTGGCGACCCGCCTGGTGGTCGAGCGGGAGCGCGAGCGGATCGCCTTCACCTCGGCCTCCTACTGGGACCTGGTGGCCACCTTCGCCACCGGCCGCGCCCCGGCCGACGCCGCCAACCCGGAGAACTTCGGCGCCCGGCTGGCCTCGGTGGACGGCAAGCGGATCGCCAGCGGCCGTGACTTCGGCCAGGACGGCCGGCTGAAGAGCGCCAACACGCTGCACCTGGACGAGCAGGCCGCCCGCGCGCTGGCCGCCGCCCTGCAGCAGACCGCGTTCAGCGTGCGCAGCGTCGAGTCCAAGCCGTACCGCCGCTCGCCCTACGCCCCGTTCCGCACCACCACGCTGCAGCAGGAGGCCAGCCGCAAGCTGGGCTTCGGCGCGAAGCGGACCATGCAGGTGGCCCAGAAGCTGTACGAGAACGGCTTCATCACCTACATGCGCACCGACTCCACCACCCTCTCGGAGACCGCCGTGGCGGCCGCCCGGGCCCAGGTGACCCAGCTGTACGGCGCCGAGTACCTGCCGGACGCCCCGCGCGTCTACGCCAGCAAGGTCAAGAACGCCCAGGAGGCGCACGAGGCGATCCGCCCCTCCGGCGACCGCTTCCGCACCCCGGCCGAGACCGCGCTGAGCGGCGACGACTTCCGGCTGTACGAGCTGATCTGGATGCGCACCGTCGCTTCCCAGATGAAGGACGCGGTCGGTCAGTCGGTGACCGTCCGGGTCGGCGGCACCTCGTCCGACCGCCGCGACGTCGAGTTCTCCGCCTCGGGCAAGATCATCACCTTCCACGGCTTCCTCAAGGCCTACGTGGAGGGCGCCGACGACCCCAACGCCGAGCTGGACGACCGCGAGCGCCGGCTGCCGCAGCTGACCGAGGGCGACCCGCTGGCCGCCGACCAGCTGACCCCCGAGGGCCACGCCACCAAGCCGCCGGCCCGCTACACCGAGGCCTCGCTGGTCAAGGAGCTGGAGGACCGGGAGATCGGCCGCCCGTCCACCTACGCCTCGATCATCGACACGATCATCAACCGCCGGTACGTCTTCAAGAAGGGGACGGCCCTGGTCCCCTCCTTCCTCTCCTTCGCCGTGGTGAACCTGCTGGAGAAGCACTTCGGCCGGCTGGTCGACTACGACTTCACCGCGAAGATGGAGGACGACCTGGACCGGATCGCGGCCGGCCAGGCCGAGTCGGTCCCGTGGCTCAAGCGCTTCTACTTCGGCGAGGGCGAGGGGACCGGCACCGCGGCCGAGGCCGGCAACGGCGACGGCGACCACCTGGGCGGCCTCAAGGAGCTGGTCACCGACCTGGGCGCGATCGACGCCCGGGAGATCAGCTCGTTCCGGCTGAGCGACGAGATCACCCTGCGGGTCGGCCGGTACGGCCCGTACGTCGAGAAGAGCGGCACCGACCCGGAGCAGCCGGGCCAGCGCGCCGACATCCCCGACGAGCTGCCGCCGGACGAGCTGACCGTGGCGCTGGCCGAGGAGCTGCTGGCCAAGCCCAGCGGCGACTACGAGCTGGGCCAGGACCCGCACAGCGGCAACATGCTGGTCGCCAAGGACGGCCGGTACGGCCCGTACGTCACCGAGATCCTGCCCGAGGGCACGCCCAAGACCGGCAAGAACGCGGTCAAGCCGCGCACCGCCTCGCTCTTCAAGACCATGTCGCTGGACACGGTCACGCTGGACGACGCGCTCAAGCTGCTGTCGCTGCCCCGGGTGGTCGGCGCCGACGCCGAGGGCGTGGAGATCACCGCGCAGAACGGCCGCTACGGCCCGTACCTCAAGAAGGGGACCGACTCGCGCTCGCTGACCAGCGAGGAGCAGCTCTTCACGGTCACCCTGGAGGAGGCGCTGGCGATCTACGCCCAGCCCAAGCAGCGCGGCCGGGCCGCGGCCGCCCCGCCGCTCAAGGAGCTGGGCACCGACCCGGTCAGCGAGCGGCCGGTGGTGGTCAAGGACGGCCGGTTCGGCCCGTACGTGACCGACGGCGAGACCAACGCGACGCTCCGCAAGGACGACGACGTCGAGACCATCACGCCGGAGCGCGGCTACGAGCTGCTGGCGGAGAAGCGGGCTCGCGGACCGGTCAAGAAGGTGGCCAAGAAGGCCCCGGCGAAGAAGGCCGCGGCCAAGAAGACCACCACCGCCAAGACCACCACGGCGAAGAAGACGGCCGCGAAGAAGACCACCGCGGCCAAGACCGGCACGGCGAAGAAGACCGCGGCGAAGAAGACCGCCGCGACGTCCCCCGCACCCGACGAGGGCTGACGGCGGGCACGGGGACGGTGACCCGGATCACCGTCCCCGCGTCACAACCCGGTCATAGCCTGGCTCCCAGGGGCCCGGGTGCCAACTGGCACTTGGCCCAGGCCGCTACGCTGACCGTATGACGAGCGAGGAGCAGCCCACCCCCGCAACCGCGACACCCCCCACCGCCGTGGTGGCCGACCTCCCCGAGGTGGCTCCCGCCGGGACCCCGGGTGAGCGCGCCCGCGCGCTGCTGCGGCTGCGCCCGTACCGCCGGCTGTGGGTGACCCAGCTGCTCGGCGGCACCGCCGACCGGCTGGCCTTCCTGGTGCTGCTCGCCCTCACCGTCGCCGCGGCCGGCGGGGCCGGCCTGTTCGGCGGCGGCTACCGGGGGGTCGCCTTCGCGCTCACCCTGGTCTTCGCGGCGCGGCTGCTGGCCGCGGTGCTCTTCGGGGTGGCGCTGCTGACCCCGCTGCACGCGCTGCTGTCCGGCCGGGTCGACCGCCGCTGGGCGCTGATCGGGGCCGACGGGCTGCGGGCCGCGCTGGTCGCGGTGGCGCCGTGGTGGGTGGTCTGGACGCACGGTCCGACCCCCGCCTACCTGCTGCTCGGCTCGGTCTTCCTGACCGGCGCGGCCGAGCGGGTCTGGTCCGCGGCCAAGGGCGCGGCCGCGCCCGGCCTGCTGCCGGCGGCCAACCCGTACGCGCCCACCGACCAGCAGCGGCCCTCCGCCGCCAACCTGGCCACGCTGCGCACCCTGGACCTGCGCACCGGCTGGGCCACCGTGCCGCTGGCCGCGCTGGCCCTGATCGCCTGCACGCTGGTCAACAACCTGGCCGCCGCGCTCGGCTCGCACTGGCTGCGCGAGCACCAGGTGACCGTCGCCGCGGTCGGCGCCGCGGTGCTGTTCGCCGTCTCGGCCGCGCTGCTCTACCCGCAGGACCTGTCCGCCTCGGCGGTCGGCACCGGCCGGCCGGGCTCGCCGCTGCAGGGCCTCAAGGCGCCGACCGACGCCACCCCGGGCCCGGCGCTCGGCAAGGGCCGCACCGGGTCCGCCCCCTACTTCACCTTCTCGATCGCGGCCGGCTACGCGGCGATGGCCGGGGTCGCCGCGCTCGCGCTGCTGACCGCCGGCGAGCACGGCGCGGGCCCGGTCGGCTACGGCCTGCTGGTGCTCGCGGCCACCGGGCTGCCCTGGGTCGGCCTGCGGCTGACCGGGGTGACCCTGCCGACCCTCTCCCGCCGCCGACTGCTGGCGGTCGCGCTGCTGGTGCTGGGCGCCGCGCTGATCCTGGCCGGCCTGGTCTTCGACTACGTGCTGATCCTGCTGCTCACCTCGGTCGCCGCGGTGGCGGCCGGTCTGGTGATCGGGATCGGCCGGGCGCTGCTGGCCCAGGAGGTCGAGGAGGCCCGGCTGCCCAAGGTCACCGAGCACCTGTACGCGGTGCTGCGGATGGTGGTCGGCGGCGCTGTGCTGGTGATGCCGCTGCTGGCGGCCGGCTACGGCGAGGTCGAGTACGGCAACCGGACGCCCGGCGGCTTCACCTTCATCCACGGCGGCGCGGCCCTCGCGGTCGCCACCGCCGGCGTGCTCACCCTGGCGCTGGCCGGGGTGGTGCTGCTGCGCACCGACGACCAGCGCGGCACCGTGCCGTTCGGCCGGGAGCTGCTGGAGGCGCTCGGCCGCGGCCGCGAGGTGCCCGAGCACCGGGCCAGCGGCAGCGGCTTCTTCATCGCGCTGGAGGGCGGCGACGGCGCCGGCAAGTCGACCCAGGCCCAGGCGCTGGCCGAGTGGATCCGCAGCAAGGGCCACGAGGTGCTGATCACCCGGGAGCCGGGCGGCAGCCCGGTCGGGCAGCGGCTGCGCGCCCTGGTGCTGGACGTGGGCAACACCGGCCTGTCGCACCGCGCCGAGGCGCTGATCTACGCGGCCGACCGGGCCGAGCACGTGGAGAACGTGATCCGTCCGGCGCTGGCCCGCGGCGCGGTGGTGATCACCGACCGCTACATGGACTCCTCGATCGCCTACCAGGGCGCCGGGCGCGACCTGGCCGCCACCGAGGTGGCGCGGATCTCCCGCTGGGCCACCGGTGGCCTGGTGCCGGACCTGACCGTGGTGCTGGACGTCGACCCGGACCAGGCCCGGGACCGGTTCACCGAGGCGCTGGACCGGCTGGAGAGCGAGCCGACCGAGTTCCACACCCGGGTCCGGGCCGGTTTCCTCGCGCTGGCCGCCGCCGACCCGGTGCGCTACCTGGTGGTGGACGGCAGCAAGTCGGCCGACCTGGTGACCACCGCGATCCGGCACCGGCTGGACCGCGAGCTGCCGCTCTCCGACCAGGAGAAGGAGGCCCGCCGCGAGCTGGAGCGCCTGGCCAAGGAGGAGGCCGACCGGCGGGCGGCCGAGGAGGCCCGCCGCAAGGCCGAGGCCGAGGAGGCCGAGCGCAAGCGGCAGGCGCTGCTGGAGCAGCTGCGGGCCGAGCAGGCGGAGAAGGACCGGCTCGCCAAGGAGGAGGCCGCGCGCAAGGCGGCCGAGGAGGCCCGCAAGGCCGCCGAGGAGGCGCGGCTCGAGGCCGAGGCCGAGGCGCAGCGGCGGGCGGCCGAGGAGGCCGAGCGCAAGGCGGCGGAGGAGGTCCGGCTGGCCGCCGAGGCGGCCGAGCGGGCCCGCCAGGAGGCCGAGGCGGCCCAGCAGGCCGAGCTGCAGCGCCAGCGCGACGTGCAGCGCGAGGAGCAGCGCCGGCGGGCCGAGGAGGCGCTGCAGCGGGCCGAGGCCGCGCGACTGGCCGAGGAGGCCGCCGAGCGGGCCAGGGCGGCCAACGATGCCGAGGCGGTCACCCGGGAGATGCCGCTGGTCGGTTCCGAGGAGCTGACCGAGGAGATCTCGGAGGAGGAGCGGCAGGCTGCGGTGGCGGCGGCCGACGCGGCCCGGACCACCGAGTCGGCCGTCGAGCGGACCGCGGTGCTGCCGCCGGTCGAGGACGAGCCGGTGCGACCGGCGGCACCGGTGCGGACCGTCGAGGCGGCCGCGCCTGCCGGGCCCGTCGCGTCCGCCGCGCCTGCCGGGTCGAAGGCGCCCGCGGCTGCGGCCGGGTCGAAGGCGCCCGCGAAGCCGAAGGCCGCCGGGAAGCCGGAGGCCGCCGCGGAGTCCGGAGCCGCCGGGGAGTCCGGGGCGGAGCGCACGGCCGTGCTGCCGCCGGTGCTGCCGATCGAGGAGCGGATGCCGCCCGGCCTGTTCCGGCCCGAGCCGGCGGCGGACCAGCAGCGTCCGGCCCGCCCGTCCTGGGCCGAGGAGACGCCGATGGACGACCTGCCCAGCCTCACCGACTCGCTGCTCGGCACCCGCGAGGAGTGGGCCCAGTGGGAGCAGGTCGACCCCGAGGACGGCAAGGGCCGCAAGCGCCGCAAGTAGCGGCCGGTCGGTGCTGTCCGCCGCGGCACGTATGCTCGCTGGCGGACAGATCGGTGGGCGAGCACGGGAGCTGTGGTGGCCGTCTGGGACGACCTGGTGGGCCAGGAGCGGGTGGTCGAGCAGTTGACGGCGGCCGCGCGGGCGGCCCGGGCCACCGTGCTGGCCGGCCGCTCCGGCCGGCCCGAGCCGGGGACCAACGCCTCGCTGATGACGCACGCCTGGCTGTTCACCGGCCCGCCCGGTGCGGGCCAGACGGTGGCCGCGCGCGCCTTCGCGGCGGCGCTGCAGTGCACCAGCCCCGACCTGGAGCTGGGCGGCACGCCCGGCTGCGGGTTCTGCGACGGCTGCCACACCGTGATGGCGGAGAGCCACGCGGACGTGAAGTTCGTCCGCACCGACGGCCTGTCGATCGGCGTCGGCGACATGCGCGACCTGGTGCTGCGCGCCTCCAGCTACCCGACCGGCGGCCGCTGGTCGGTGATCCTGATCGACGCCGCCCACCGGTTGACCGAGGCGGCGGCCAACGCGCTGCTCAAGGGCGTCGAGGAGCCCTCGCCCCGGACGGTCTGGCTGCTCTGCGCCCCGTCGGTGCAGGACACCCTGCCGACCATCCGCTCGCGCTGCCGCCACCTGGTGCTGCGCACCCCCTCCGCCGAGTCGGTGGCGGACCTGCTGGTCCGCCGGGACGGGGTGGAGCCGGGCCTGGCCGAACTGGCCGCCCGGGCCGGCCAGGGCGACATCGAGCGCGCCCGCCGGCTCGCGGTGGACGAGCAGACCCGCACCCGGCGGCTGGAGGTGCTGCGGATCCCGCTGGAGGTGGCCGACATCGGCGGCTGCCTGGCGGCGGCCCAGCGCCTGGTGGACACCGCCAAGGCCGACGCCGAGGCGCTCGCGGTGACGCAGGACGCCAAGGAGACCGGCGACCTGCGGGCCGCGTACGGCGCGGTCGAGGGCGGCAAGGCCCCGCGCGGCATGGCCGGTGCGGTCAAGGAGCTGGAGAAGCGGCAGAAGAGCCGGGCCACCCGGACCCGCCGGGAGACCCTCTCGGTGGCGCTGCTCGACCTGCTCGGGTTCTACCGCGACGTGCTCGCCCTGCAGCTCGGTTCCACCGGCGTGCTGGCCAACCAGGACCAGCGCGCCGCGCTGGACCGGGTGGCCCAGGCCGGTCCGCCGGAGTCCACGCTGCGCCGGATCGAGGCCGTGCTGGGCTGCCGCCGCGCGCTGGACCGCAACGTCGACCCGCTGCTCGCGGTGGAGGCGATGACCGTGGCGCTGCGCGCGGGCTGACCCGGCGTCGGCCGACCGGCCGTCAGACCGGTTCCCCGGCTCCCTCGTTCGGGTGAACGCGGGCGCGCGGCCCGGCTGCTTCGCCGGTTCGGGGACGCGGTCTTGCACCCTGTGGAGCGAGAACCCGGGCGTCCGGGACCGGTCCGCGCGAGGGTGGTGCCCCATGTCCCGTCCGTTGCTCCTGCTGCTGCTCGTACCGGTGCTGGTGGCGACCGGTGTGCTGGCCCGGGGCGCGCTGCGCGGCTGGCGGGCCGAGCGGGCCGCGCTGACCTACGAGCTGGGCGCGGACCTGCGCCCGGTGCTGCTGAAGGCGGCCGGGGCGGTGGCCTGCTCGCTGGTGGCGACGGCGCTGGCGGTGACCGCGGTCTTCGTCCACCGTCCGGCCGGGGCCGTCGAGGCCCGGGGCGCGCTGCCCGTCGCTCCGGCGGTGGCCGCGCACCCGGCCGCCGCGCCGCCGGCGCCCGCCTCCTCCTCGTCGTCCTCGTCGACCGCCGGGGCGGCGCCGGTGGCCTTCCGCTCCGTCGGCCACCCGGCCGAGGGCGAGCTGATGGAGGGCGCGGTGCCCGGGGCGGATGGGCACCCGCGCACCGTGCGGGTCTGGCTGCCGCCGCACTACGCCGACGACCCGTCGGCCCGCTACCCGGTGCTGGTGCTGCACGCCTCGGTGCCCGGCCGGACCGCCGACGCCGAGCTGCCCGACGTCTTCGACGGCCTGCTGTCGGCGATCAAGCTCGGCCGCGCCCACCCCTTCCTGGTGCTCGCCCCCGCCGCCCCGACCGGCACCGAGCACCCCTGCGACCTGGTCGCCGCCGCCCCGCAGGCGCTCGCCGACGACGCGGCGCTGCGCACGGCCGTGGCCGCCGCCTTCCACACCCTGCCCCCGGCGCCGCAGGGCTGGGCCACCCTCGGGGTCGGCGCCGGTGCCCCCTGCGCGGTGGCGGCGGGCCTGGCCCGCCCCGAGCTGTACGGGGCGGCGGCCGCGGTCTCCGGCCGCTACGACGCCCCGGCGCTGGCCCAGACCGCCGCCGACGCGCCGGCGGGCCAGCCGGCCCACCTGCTGCTGGCCGCCGCGAAGGACGACGCCGACGGACTGGCCGCCGCGCACCGGCTGGCGGACGCGCTGCACGCGGGCAAGGGCCAGGCGGTCCGGGCGGTGGTGCGGATCTCGGACGTGGTGCAGGACTTCACCCCGGACCGGGAGCGCTTGCGCCTGGTTCGCCTCGCGGCGCAGTACCTTACGGACACGCTGGCCCACCCGACGTCCTGAGCGCAGCCCCCCGCCACCGAGGAGACCGCCGCATGCCCGCCCCGTTCCGCCCCGCCGTCCTGGCCGCCGTCCTGCTGCTGGCCGGCTGCACCAGTGCCGGTCGCGCGACGCTGCCGGGCGACACCACGCCGCACTCCTCCGACGGCGCGGTGGCCACCGGGGCCGCCGCCGACCCCGGGGCCGTCAGCGCCCTGCAGCCGCTGCCGGCCGCCGTGCCGCCCGCGCTGGCCCGGTACTACGCGCAGCCGTTGGACTGGCACGGCTGCGACAACGGCTTCCAGTGCACCACCTTCCAGGTCCCGCTGGACTACGACCACCCGGCCGGCGGCGACCTGACGCTGACCGCCGCGCGCCGCCCGGCCGACGGGGCCGGCGGCCGGCAGCGGCTCGGTTCGCTGCTGCTCAACCCGGGCGGCCCGGGCGGTTCGGCGGTCGCCTACGTGGAGTCGGTGGCGGGCGGCTACCAGCCGGTGGTCCGGGCCGCCTACGACCTGGTCGGCCTGGATCCGCGCGGGGTCGGCCGCAGCGCCCCGGTCAGCTGCCTGAGCGGCGACCGGATGGACGCCTACACCGCCGTCGACACCACCCCGCCCGACCAGGCCGCGACCGACCGGCTGGTGGCCGCGGACAAGGAGTTCGCGGCCGGCTGCCAGCAGCGGGCGGGCGCCCTGCTGGGCCACGTCAGCACGGTCGAGGCAGCCCGCGACATGGACGTGCTGCGGGCGCTGCTGGGCGACGACCGGCTGAACTACGTCGGCAAGTCCTACGGCACCCTGCTGGGCGCCACCTACGCCGGGCTGTTCCCGGCGAAGGTCGGCCGGATGGTGCTGGACGGGGCGATGGACCCCTCGCTGGACGCCTACACCGGCAACCGGACCCAGGCCGGCGGCTTCGAGACCGCCTGGGGCTCCTTCGCCCGGGACTGCGCGTCCCGCTCCGACTGCCCGCTCGGCAGCACCGAGCAGCAGGCCGGGCAGGAACTGGACGCGCTGCTGGCCTCGCTGGAGGGCCGGCCGCTGCCGGGCGGTAGCGGGCGCAGCCTGTCCCGCGCCCAGGCCGTCACCGGGGTGATCGAGGCGCTCTACGCCGAGTTCCTCTGGCCGCAGCTGCGTAGTGCGCTGTCCGCCGCCAAGGGCGGCGACGGCGCTCCGCTGCTGCACCTGTCCGACGCCTACTACGAGCGCTCGGCCGACGGCAGCTACCCCAACCTGATGTTCGCCAACATGGCCGTCAACTGCCTGGACCTGCCCGCCCCGTTCAGCTCGCCGGCCCAGGTGGCGGCGGCCCTGCCGGCCTTCCAGCAGGCCTCCCCGCACTTCGGCCGGGACATGGCCTGGATGGCCCTGACCTGCGGGTACTGGCCGGTCCGGGCGACCGGGGCACCGCACACCATCCGGGCCGCCGGCGCCGGGCCGATCGTGGTGGTGGGCACGGTGCGGGACCCGGCCACCCCCTACGCCTGGGCGCGCTCGCTGGCCGGCCAGCTGGCGTCGGGTCAGCTGATCACCTACCAGGGGGACGGGCACACCGCGTACGGGCGGGACAACGACTGCGTCGACTCGGCGGTCAACCACTACCTGGTGGAGGGGACCACCCCGGCGGCCGGGCTCAGCTGCCCCAAGTGACGCCGGGGGCCGCGGCGCCGGCCAGCCAGTCGTCCACCAGCCCGACCTGACGCTCCGGCGGGAACTCCGCCGGGGCGAACAGCGCCTGCACCACCAGGCCCAGCACGAAGCCCTGGGCGGCGGCCGCCAGGTCCTCGACCGAGGTGGCGGCGGGCAGCTCGCCGCGCTCGACCGCGGCTGCCACGTGCTCGGTCAGCCGCACCCGGGACCGGCGGTAGCGCTCGGCGTGCGCGGCGGCCAGCTCGGGGTCGGCCAGTGCCACGTCCCAGGAGCTGACCCAGATCCGGTTGTCGGCGGCGCCCTGCGGGGTGAGCGGCAGCACGTCCAGCAGGCTGGCGCGCAGCGCGGCCAGCCCCGGGGCGGGCGCGGGGCGGCGCGGCCGGTCCTGGTTGCGCTGGTCCAGCACCTCCAGGGCGGTGCGCAGCAGCGCCTGCTTGTTCGGGAAGTAGTGGGTGAGCAGGCCGGTGGAGGCGTTCATCTCGGCTGCCACCGCGCGCAGCGTCAGACCCCCGAAGCCGCGCGCGACCAGCACCCGCCAGACCGCCTCGGAGACGTCGCGGCGGCGGGCGTCGTGGTCTCCGCGGGCGGGGGGCATGGGGGTGATGGTACCCGCGGGTTAAGCTGCCGGTCCCGCCCCCGCCGCCCCGGAAGGACCGCCGTGTTCGGAGTCACCGACCTCGCCACCTACACCCTGGGAGCCCTGGTGATCGTGCTGCTCCCCGGGCCGAACTCGCTCTACGTGCTCTCGGTCGCCGCCCGCAAGGGCATCCGCACCGGCTACCGCGCGGCGTGCGGCGTCTTCGTCGGCGACTTCACCCTGATCAGCCTCACCTCGCTGGGCGCGGCCTCGCTGCTCAAGGCCAACCCGGCCGCCTTCGCCGTGGTGAAGTTCGGCGGCGCCGCCTACCTGCTCTGGATCGGCTTCAACATGCTCCGCTCGGCCCGCCAGCTCTGGCGCGAGCACCGCACCCCCGCCGCCGAGCAGCCGGCCGCCGCCACCGCCGAGGCCGAGGCCCACCCGCAGTCGGTGGAGCGCCCGTTCCGCCGGGCCCTGGTGATAAGCCTGCTGAACCCGAAGGCGATCCTCTTCCTGCTCTCCTTCTTCACCCAGTTCGTCGACCCCCACTACGGCACCCCCGCCGTCTCCTTCGCCGTCCTGGGCGGCATCCTGCAGGCGATGAGCGTCCTCTACCTCTCGGTCCTGATCTTCGCCGGCACCTCCCTCGCCACCGCCTTCCGCCGCCGCAAGCGCCTCTCCGCCACCCTCACCAGCAGCGTCGCCCTCCTCTTCGCCGGCTTCGCCGCCAAACTCGCCGTCTCCTCCGCCTGACCCCGGCACGACCCACCCCCCGAACCTGTGTAGACTTGCCCGCGTTGCCCTGCGTGGGCAGCGGTGCCGCCTTAGCTCAGTTGGCCAGAGCAACGCACTCGTAATGCGTAGGTCATGGGTTCGAATCCCATAGGCGGCTCCACACCGAAGGCCCGGTCAGGGGAATCTGACCGGGCCTTCGTCGTGTTCCGCCCCCGTTCCGCGCCGCCCCGCTGAGGGGGTGTCGGCGGGGCGGGGGCGGGGGTGCTCAGCGCGGGGGGAGGTTGCGGGAGAGGCGCTCGTGGAGGGCGATGCCTGCGGAGACCGAGACGTTGAGGGACTCGGCGGCGGGGTTGATGGGGATGGCGACGGTGTCGGTGGCCAGGGACTCGAAGGGGGTGGAGGCGCCGGTCTTCTCGCTGCCGAAGAGGAGGGCCAGGCGCTGGTCCAGGGTGCGCAGGTCGGCGGTGGTGAGGGAGCCGTGGGCGTCGAAGGCGACCAGGCGGAGGTCGGCGGTGCGGAAGTGGTCCAGCGCCTGCTCGCGGGTGGCCAGCACGATCGGGAGCGAGAAGACGTAGCCACGGCTGGCCCGGACCAGGCGGCGGTCGGCGATCGTGGTGAGGTCGCTGTCGATCAGCACGATGCCGGCCGCGCCGAGCGCGAAGGCGGTGCGCACGATGGCGCCGATGTTGCCGACGATCTTCACGCCGTCCAGCACGATCAGGTCGGCGGTGCTGCCGGCCAGGTCGGCGAAGGTGCGCGGGCGCGGCACCTTGGCGATGCCGAACTGCTTGGGGCGCTTGTCGGTCTTGAAGAGCTGGTTGACCAGGGTGGTCTCGATCAGGCGCACCGCGATGCCGCGCTCGCGGCAGGCGGCCAGCAGCGAGGGCGGGAACTCGGCGGTGTCGATGCCGTACACCTCGGCGAACTCCAGGCCGGCGCGGATGCACTGCTCCAGCGGCTCCGCGTCCTCGATCAGAGCGGTCTTGACGACGGCCCGCGAGTGCTTGGTGACGTCGGCGATGCGCTGGATGGCCGGGTCGGACTTCGAGCTGATCACGTCGAACGGGGCGCTGGTCATGGGCGGGATTTTAGTCCACCGCGGCGTGCCACCACTCCAGGTGATCGCGGTACCACGCCACGGTGGCCGCCAGCCCGGCCTCGAAGGGCACCTCGGGGCGGTAGCCGAGGGCGCGCAGCTTGCCGTCGTCCAGGGCGTAGCGCCGGTCGTGCCCCTTGCGGTCGGCGACCGGGCGCACGCTCGACCAGTCGGCGCCGCAGTGCGCCAGCAGCAGGGAGGTGAGCTGGCGGTTGGTCAGTTCGGCGGTGCCGGCGATGTGGTAGACCTCGCCGGGTGCGCCGTGCTCCAGCGCCGTCTGCAGGCCCCGGCAGTGGTCGTCCACGTGGATCCAGTCCCGGACGTTCAGGCCGTCCCCGTAGAGCGGGACCTGCTGTCCGCGCAGCAGGGCGGTGACGAACCGCGGGACGATCTTCTCGGGGTACTGGTACGGCCCGTAGTTGTTGCCGCAGCGGGTGACGGTGACGTTCAGGCCGTGGGTGCGGGCGTAGGCCAGGGCGAGCAGGTCGGCGGCGGCCTTGCTGGCGGCGTAGGGGGAGTTCGGGTCCAGCGGGGCGTCCTCGCGCCAGCTGCCGTGCTCGATCGAACCGTAGACCTCGTCGGTGGAGACCTGCAGGAAGCGCGGCACGCCCGCCTCCAGGGCGGCCTGGAGCAGGGTCTGGGTGCCCAGCACGTTGGTGGTGACGAACGGGGCGGCGCCGGTGATCGAGCGGTCCACGTGGGTCTCGGCGGCCAGGTGGACGACCGCGTCGACCCCGGGCAGGAGTTCGGCCAGCAGCGGCCCGTCGGTGACCGAGCCGTGCACGAAGCGCAGCCGCGGGTCGCCCGCGACCGGTCCGAGGTTGGCCCGGGCGCCGGCGTAGGTCAGCGCGTCCAGCACGGTGAGCGCGGTGACCCGGGCGCCGGCCGGGTCCGCGCCGCCGAGCAGTCGCCGTACGTAAGCGCTGCCGATGAAACCGGCTCCACCGGTGACCAGGAGGTGCATGGTTCGCAGTGTGCCAGGACGGGGAACGACCGTCGTACTGACGGAGGGTCACCAGGGCGTCGTTCCACCATGCGAATATCCGACGTCGCTTCGTGTTCGCACCGGCTAGCGTGACTGTCGCCGGCTGCCGCACCCGGCTCTCCGTGCCCCACCCCAGCAAGGAGCCGCCATGACCACCACCGCCCAGCCGCTGCTCGCCGAGATCCCCGGGTCGAAGAGCATCACCAACCGCGCGCTGCTGCTCGCAGCGGCCGCCGAAGGCACCAGCCTGCTCACCCGGCCACTGGTCAGCGAGGACACCGTGGCCTTCCGGGACGGCCTGCGGGCGTTCGGCGTCCGGATCGTCGAGCACCCCGAGGGCTGGGAGGTGCACGGCCTCGGGCGCGGGCCGAGCGGGCGGGCCGAGGTCTGGTGCGCCGACGCGGGGACCGCCGCGCGCTTCCTGCCGGCGCTGGCCGCGACCGGCGTCGGCGAGTTCTCCTTCGACGGCTCCGCGCAGCTGCGGGCCCGCCCGCTCGGCCCGCTCAGCGCCGCGCTGGAGCAGCTCGGCGCCCAGGTGCTGACGGCCGACGGCGGCGGGCTGCCGCTGAAGGTCCGCTCCCGCGGGCTGCGCGGCGGCCCGTTGGTGCTCGACTCCTCGACCAGCAGCCAGTACCTGACCGGCCTGCTGCTGGCCGCGCCGCTGATGCAGCGCCGGCTGAGCGTGCACGCGCAGGGGCTGGTCTCCAAGCCGTACGTCGACATGACGGTGGCGCTGATGCGCCGCTTCGGCGGCCAGGTCGCGGTCGGCCCGGACGGGCGGATCCAGGCCGGGCCCGGCGGCTACCGGGCGCACGACCTGCGGATCGAGCCGGACGCCTCGACCGCGTCCTACGTCTTCGCCGCCGCCGCGGTGACCGGCCGGTCGGTCACCGTGCCCGGGCTCGGCACCGACAGCCTGCAGGGCGACCTGCGCTTCGTCGAGGTGCTGCGGACGGCCGGCGCCGAGGTGGAGATCGGGGCGGAGGCGACCACGGTCACCGGGACGGGCCGGCTGCGCGGCGGCTTCGAGGTGGACATGGGCGACATCTCGGACACCTTCATGACGCTGGCCGCGATCGCCCCGCTGGCCGACGGCCCGATCACGGTGCGCGGGATCGGGCACGCCCGGCTCAAGGAGTCGGACCGGATCGCCGCCATGGCCGACAACCTGCGCCGGCTCGGCGTCGAGGTGGCGGACGGGCCGGACCGGCTGACCGTCACGCCCGGCGGGGTGCGACCGGGCCTGGTGGCCTGCCACCGGGACCACCGGATCGCGATGGCGTTCTCGGTGCTGGGCCTGCGGGTGCCGGGGATCGAGCTGGACGACCCGGCCTGCGTCGGCAAGACCTTCCCGGACTTCCACCAGGAGTTCGGCCGGCTGTTCGGCTGAGCACGGGGACCGGTGGCCGCGCGGGGCGGCCACCGGCCGGGGCCGTCACCCCGTCAGGTTCGCCCAGCAGTCCGCCTCCCCGACGTGCGCCGGGTCCAGCGCGTGCCGGATCTCGTGCCGCACCACCGGGTCCACGGCCATCAGCACGTGGTCCGGCACGTTGGCGGGGCACAGGTCCTGGACCAGCACGTCGTGCACGTCGGGTCCGGAGAGGAACTGGGTCCGGTACGGGGTGACCACCTCGTCGTAGCGGGTGGCGATCACCGTGTACGAGACCCCGGGCACGGTGTCGCCGCCCGCGTTGAGCAGGTTCATGGTGTCCGAGCCGGCCACCTGGTCGGCGCAGGCGGGGCAGGCCGAGGCCACCAGGTCGAGCGCGCCGGGGTAGGACCCGGCCAGCGCGGTCAGGCCGTCCAGCGTGGTGCCGTGGTTGCTCGGGGCCAGCCCGACCAGGGTGTGCACCTTGGCGGCGCCGCCGTCGAACTTCAGGTACCAGCGCGGCATCATGCCGCCCTGGCTGTGGCCCACGATGTCCACCTGGCGCGCGCCGGTGGCGGCCAGCACCCCGTCCACGAAGACGGAGAGCTGCTGGGCGGACCGGGCGACCGGGGCGATCGCGCGCAGCACCGGCACGCCGGGCTGCTCGCCGTAGGTCAGCACGAAGACGCAGTACCCCTCGGCGGCCAGCACGGGGGCGGTGGTGAGCCAGTTGACCGAGCCGTTGGCGAAGGTGCCGTGCACCAGCACCACCGGGCGCGGGTGCGCCGCGCCCGGCCGACAGTTCCAGTCGTTGGCGCCGGGCACCAGCGGGGCGGCCAGCGCCTGGGCGGCGGCGATCGGGTCGGCGGTGGTCGCGGCGGCGGGGGCGGCGGCGGCCGTGGTCAGGGCGGTGGCCAGCAGCGCGCAGCCGGCCGCGAGGGCGGCGAGGCGGCGGCGGGGACGGGTGGACGCGGGGACGCGGGCGGTGGTTCCGGGCATGGCTGTCCTCCGGGTGGGGGTGGGAGGTGCACGGGAACGCGGACGGCGCGGTGGGGGTGCGCCGTGGACTGGCCGGTAAGTTACTGCTGGGTCGGGGCCTTGCCCAGACGCCGCGCGGCAACTGGCACCCGGACCACCCGCAGGTGTCAGCGCGGTGCCGCCGCCCGGGCGGCCCAGCGCCCGTCCTCGCGGCTGATCCGGACCGGGTGCGCGAAGCACGCGCTGATCAGCTCGGTGGTCAGCGTCCCGGCCACCGGCCCGCTCGCCACGCACTCGCCGTCGCGCAGCAGCAGCGCGTGCGTGGTGCTGCTGGGCAACTCCTCCAGGTGGTGGGTGACCAGCACGCTGGCCAGGTCGGGGTGCTGCCCGCGCAGCTCGTCCAGGCTGGCCAGCAGCTGCTCGCGGGCGGTCAGGTCCAGGCCGGTGGCCGGCTCGTCGAGCAGCAGCAGGCGCGGGCGCGGCATCAGGGCCCGGGCGATCAGGGTGCGGCCGCGCTCGCCCTGGGACAGGGTCGGCCAGGGGGCGTCGATCCGGCGGGTGATGCCGAGCGTGTCGATCAGCTGCTCGGCGTGCGCCAGCTGCGCGGGGGTCGGGCGGCGGAACGGATCCGGCTCGATGCTGTTGGTCAGGCCGGTGAGCACCACCTGGCGCACCGTCAGCGGGGAGTGCAGCGGGTGCCGGGGGTTCACGTGGCCCAGGTGCGCGCGCAGCTCGCGCACGTCCACCCGGCCCAGTTGCCGCCCGAGCACCCGGACCGTGCCGTGGGTGGGGTGCGAGACCGCGCCGAGCAGCGCCAGCAGCGTGCTCTTGCCGGCCCCGTTGGCCCCCAGCACCGCCCAGTGCTCGCCGGGCTCGATCCGCAGCGAGACCCCGCGCAGCAGGTACCGTCCGTCCCGGACCACGTCCACCGACTCGGCCGCCAGCAGCGGCCCGGACGGAACCGGTTCGGCGGAGTTCATCGTCACGCTCCATTGAAGGCGGACCGGGCGGATTCTGGCACGCTAGCAGGCACCCGGCTGCGCCACGGGCGGCGGGATGCCGGATCATGGCGCGGGTGCGCGGGCCCCACAGTGGTGCGGGCCGACAAGGTGAGGAGCGGGACCAGGTGATCGGAAGAGCGCTGAACGGCCGCTACGAGCTGGTCGGCATCCTCGGCACGGGCGGCATGGCCACCGTGTACCACGGGGTCGACCGGGTGCTCGGGCGCGAGGTCGCGGTCAAGATCCTCAACGGCGGCCTGGCCGAGGACCCGCGGTTCGCCGAGCGGTTCGGACGGGAGGCGCAGCACGCGGCGATGCTGGTGCACCCGCGGATCGCCATGGTCTTCGACTCCGGCATGGACGAGGGCTCCCCGTACATCGTGATGGAGCTGATCCGCGGCCACTCGCTCAGCTCGCTGCTGGGCCGGAGCGGCCCGCTGCCGGTGGAGCGCGCGGTCGGCATCGCCGCCGCGATGTGCGAGGCGCTCGAAGTGGCGCACGCGAACGGGCTGGTGCACCGGGACATCAAGCCGGGCAACGTCATGATCACCGATGACGGCGGCGTGAAGGTGGTGGACTTCGGCATCGCCCGGGCCTCGGCCTCCGGGCAGCAGCTGACCCAGACCGCCACCGTGCTCGGCACCGCCGCCTACCTGTCGCCCGAGCAGGCCACCGCCGCCGACGTGGACGGCCGGGCCGACCTCTACGCGCTCGGCTGCGTGCTGACCGAGATGCTCACCGGCGAGCCGCCGTTCACCGCCGAGACCCCGGTCGCGATCGCCTTCATGCAGGTCACCGAGGAGGCGCCGCCGGTCAGCCTGCGCCGCCCGGAGGTGTCCCCGGCGCTCGACGCGGCGGTGGCCCGGCTGCTGGCCAAGCGGCCGCAGGACCGGCCGGAGTCGGCCGCCGCGGCCCGGGCCGAACTGCTGGCCGCGGTGCCGGTGCGCGGGGCGGTGGACCGCACCTCGGAGTTGCTGGCGATGTCCGCCGATCCGCACCGCACCACGGTGCTGCCCCCCTCGGCCCCGGCGGCCACCTCGCTGCTGGCCGCACTGCCGGGCGAGGAGGACGACGAGCAGCAGGCGCCGCGCAGGTCCCGGCGCGGGCTCGGGCTGGTGCTGGGCGGGGTCGGGCTGGCCGCGGCCGCGCTGGTCGGGGTGCTGGCGTTCAACAGCGGCTCGGGCACCGGCACCGGCGCCCGGCACCCGCAGGCCGGCCAGTCCGCCGCCGCCCAGCCGGCGGCGGCGCCGAGCGACGCGGCCAACCCGCCCGGCACGGCCGTGCCGCCGAACTCCGCCCGGCCCACGCCCGGCACCCCGGCCGCCGCGGTCGCCGCGCTGCGCGCCGAGGTGAACCAGTCGGCGCTGCCCCGGGACCGGCAGGTGGCGCTGGCCAAGACGCTGGACGTGGCGATCGGCGGGCTCAACGCCCAGCAGCCGCAGGACGCGGTGCAGGCGCTGAAGTCGGCGCAGCGCCAGGTCCGCGACGCCGCGAAGAAGCACGCGGTCGACCAGCAACTGGCCAACTCCTGGCAGCACCAGCTCAGCACGGTGATCACCTCGCTGAACGCCGACGCCGGCGACGCGGGGGACAACGGCAACTGACGCGTCCTCACCGGTACCGGTGAGGACGCGTCGGCGGGGGTGCTACTGGCGGGAGCCGCAGCCCGGGCAGAAGGCCGCGCCGTCCGGCACCGGCGCCTCGCAGGAGCGGCAGGCGGGCGGGGCGGACAGCCGGTGGCCGCAGGCGGCGCAGAACGTGCCGCCGTGGGTCTCGGCCTTGCACTGCGGGCAGACCAGCTGGCGCGGCGTGTTGACGTCCCAGTCGTGGCCGGCCTGCTGCCCGGCGGTGTAGGCGGCCTGGGTGACCTGGTCGTTGAGCCCGCGCCGGCGGGCCGCCTCGGCCTCGGCGGCGGTGTCCGGGGCGCAGTCGAAGCAGAGGCCCTGGGCCGGGTTCCAGCACTTGTCGCAGACGTGCCGGGCGTCCCGGGCGCAGCGGTGGAAGTGGTGCTCGGCGTTGCTGACGGCGCGCTGGAAGGCGGCGTCCTTGGCGCTGCCCCAGCCGGCCCCGGCCAGTCCGTCGGCCGCGTTGCTGATGGTGTTGGCGTTGCCGCCGAACAGGTTCCAGGCGGCGTTGACGCCCTTGCCGATCCAGCCGGCCGCCCGCCCGGTCAGGAACGGCTCGAACGGCGAGCGCCAGGCGTCGCGGCAGCGGGTGCAGTCGAACTCGAACTGGAACCCCGCGCCGGTGCCGTACTCCTGGCACATGTCTCTGTAGTTGTTGGTGAAGTAGATCTCGCCGCTCACGGCTGAAACCCCCCAGGCTGGTGTGGTGTGGTGGCCCCTGCGGTACGACGCGGGCGGGGGCGGGGCGGTTCTCCCGGCGCCGGATGATAGCCAGCCCGCCCGGACCCCGGTACCACCGGGTGCCCGGGCACGACGAAGCCCCTGACGCACCGTGTAGAGACGGTGCGTCAGGGGCTTCGAACGGTGCCGACCGGCGGCTCAGCCGGCGTTGGTCTTGGTGACGTCCTCGGCCTTGGCCACGGTGACCGGGGCGACGGCCGGACGCGGCTGGTCGGCGGCGGTGGACTGCGCCGTGGTGTCGGCGGCGGGCGCGTCGTCCTCGCGCATCGCCTTGGTCTCGGCCTTCAGGATGCGCATCGACTTGCCGAGGCCGCGCGCCATCTCCGGGAGCTTCTTCGAGCCGAACAGCAGGATGAGGACAGCCAGCACCACCAGGAGGTGCCAGGGCTCCAGACCGTTGCGGAACATCCCTGACCACCGGTCCCTTCGGATTTCTAGCCGTGTGAGAGCCGGGCGGGCTGCCCGACACCGCCAGTATGCCTGGCTCCGTCGGGGATCGTATACACCGGTTTGGAAACGGTGGTCAAAGTCGTGGCGACGTCGCAGCTTTCATGGGGTTTCGTCCAGATGTGGTCTGGACCACTGAGACCGATTCGGGATGTTCATTGCGAAATGAGAACCGCCCACACGGTGGCCGCCGCGACCAGCGCCACGGTGGCCGCGACCGCCCGCAGCGGAGCGGCCCGCACCGCGCGGGGGACCGGCTCCAGCTCCCGCCGGCGGCGCACCCCGAAGGCGTACAGCCCGCAGGCGGCCGCGCCCAGCAGCCCGCCCAGCGCGACCAGTCCGGGCTGGGCGTGCGCCAGGCCGGTGCGCAGCACCAGGGCGGCGTTCACCACCAGCACCAGCGCGGTGCGGCTCCAGGCCAGCAGGGTGCGCTCGGGCTGCAGTCCGGGGTCGCGGTCCGCGGCCGGCCGGGCGCTCACCGGGAGTACCCGACGATCAGCGCGCAGAAGACCACCGCGGCCACCGCCACGCAGACGGTCAGCACCAGCAGCACGCGGGTGTGCGGCAGCGGCCGGCCGGCCCGCATCGCCTGCTCGACCCGGGCCCAGCGCCGGTAGGCGGCCGCGCCGAGGCCGGCGCCGCCGAGCGCCAGTACCACCGCGAGCGCGGCGCGCACCGGGGCCGGTGCCAGCTTGGGCGTCAGCTGGTCGATCGCGATCGCGCCGGCCAGCAGGGCCAGCGCGGTGCGGATCCAGGCCAGGAAGGTGCGCTCGTTGGCAAGCGAGAACCGGTAGTCCGGCTCTTCGTCCTGCTGGCGCCACGCGGGCTCGGGCATCGGACCAGGTCCCCTCGGCTGCTCGTTGCTCCCGCCGACCCTAGGCGAGCCACCGGTGGCCCGCGCGCCGGGGGCGGCACCCGGTCGGCCCTGTCCCGGGTGCGCGCCCGCGGCCCGGGGCGCAGGGTGGCGGCATGGCTACTGATGCGAAGGTCTTCAGCGGGTTCCAGGTCAATCGGAAGATGGTCGCTGCCGGGCTGATGCTCGGCGGCTGCGGCGCGGCGGCGGGGCTGCTGGGCACGGTCATGGTGGGCGTGGCGCTGGCCAACGCCGGACGCACCTGGGCGCGCCAGCTGGAGGTCCCGCCGAGCGAGCGGGCCGCCCGGACGCTGGCCCAGGCCAGGGCGGCCTCGCAGGCCGGTCTGGACGCCTGGCGCAGCGCCGCCCCGGCCAACTGACCGGTCGTGATCCCGAGGCGGACTGGGTTGGGCGGTGGAGCGCTCAGCCCAGTTCGGCCTGCACGGCGGCGCGCAGCTCGCGCTTGAGGATCTTGCCGGTCGGGTTGCGCGGCAGCTCGGCCTCGCGGAAGACCACGTGGGCCGGGACCTTGAAGGCCGCCAGGCGGGCCGCCACGTGGGCGCGCAGCTGCTCGGCGTCGGCCGCCGCACCGGGGCGCAGCCGGACCACGGCGGCCACCTCCTCGCCCAGCTGCGGGTGCGGCACGCCCAGCACGGCGGCGTCCAGCACGGCCGGGTGGTCGTGCAGCACGCCCTCCACCTCGACGCAGAACACGTTCTCGCCGCCGCGGATCACCAGGTCCTTGAGCCGGTCGACCACGTAGACCTCGCCGTCGCGCACGCAGGCCAGGTCGCCGGTGCGGAACCAGGGCCCGCCGGTCTCCGGCCGGGCGGCGCTCCCGCGGGCGAAGGCGGCCGCGGTGGCCTCCGGCTGGTGCCAGTAGCCGCGGAAGACGGCTTGGCCGCGCAGCCACAGCTCGCCCACCTCGCCCTCGGGCAGCGGCTCGCCGGCCGGGTCGACGATCCGCAGCGCGATCCCCGGGGAGGGGCGGCCGATGCTGTCGGGGTGCTCCAGGTAGCGGGCGCCGACGTTGGCGATCACCCCGCCGCAGGTCTCGGTCAGGCCGTAGCCGTTGCGCGCCTCCACCCGGCCGTCGAAGCGGCGCCGGATCCGGCGGGCCAGCTCCGGCGGGGCGGCCGCGCCGCCGGTGTTCACCATCGCCAGGCCGGCCAGCTCGGCCCCCGCGGCGTCGGCCGCGTCCAGCAGGCCGAGCGCGGTGGCGGGCACCCCGCTGTAGGTGGTGATCCGGTGCTCGGCGATCAGCTCCAGCGCGCGGGCGGGGTCCCACTTGCGCATCAGCACCGCGGTGCCGCCGTTGGCCATCAGCGGGAAGAGCGTGGTGAAGGCGGCGACGTGGAAGAAGGGGAAGGTCAGCAGCACCGTCTGCGGCGTCACCCCGGCCAGGTCGCGGCCGGCGGCGAGCGCCGAGGTGGCGGCGAAGAAGCGCGGTGCGACGGTCGCCGCGCACCAGGCGGCCTGGGTGGCCACCACGCCCTTGGGCCGGCCGGTGGTGCCGGAGGTGTAGAGGATGGTGGCGTCGTCCTCGGGCCGGATCGCGACCTCGGGGGCGGGGGTGCCGGGCGCCGCCGGCGGCAGCTCCTCGAACCGCTCGGTCCGCCCGTCGGTCACGGGCCCGGGCACGCCGACGGTGAGCAGCCACGGCCGCTCGCCGCGGGCGGCGCGCGCCGCCCGCCAGGGCGCCACCCGCTCGGCCCGCTCCGCGTCGGTGACCAGCAGCGCGGGCGTGCAGTCGTCCAGCGCGTGGGCCAGCTCCTCGGCCTGCCACCAGCCGTTCAGCGGGACCGCGATCAGCCCGGCCAGCTGGGTGGCCCAGAACGCCACCTGCCACTGCGGCAGGTTGCGCATCGCGATCGCCACCCGGTCGCCCGGGCGCAGCCCGTACCGCGTGAGGAAGCGGTGGGCCAGCGCCGCCGCCGCCGCGTGGTGCTCGGCGTAGCTGCAGCCGGCGCCGTCCAGCAGCAGGAACGGGCGGTCGCCGTGGGCGAGGGTGGTGGCCAGGAAGTCGCGCAGCACCGCGGGGCCGTTGGTGTAGCGCCGGCCCTGCGGGGTGTCGACGGCGTGGAACGGGGTGCCGGGGGCCGCCAGGGCGGCCTGCACCCGGGCGACGACGGCGAGCGAACTGCTGGGCGGGGTGGTCATCGGCGCGTCCTCGGTGCCGGAGGGCCCGTGGCCGGGCCCTGCCCGAAACGGGAGACGGCGGCGGGCCGTTGGTGTCGGCGGCCCGCCGCCGGCGGGGACCCGGTGCAGCAGTGGGGGAGGGCCCCGCGGGAGGGGTGAATCCGGTTACATGCCCATCGACTTGGCGATGATGGTCTTCATGACCTCGCTGGTGCCGCCGTAGATCCGGAAGACCCGGTTGTCGGTGTAGAGGCGGGCGATCGGGTACTCCAGGATGTAGCCGTAACCGCCGTGCAGCTGGAGGCACTTGTCGATCACGACGGAGGCGGCCTCGGTGCAGAAGAGCTTCGCCTCGGCGGCGTCGGCCACCGTCAGCTCGCCGTTCTGGTACAGCTCCAGGGCCTGGTCCACGAACGCCTGCATCGCGGTGACCTGGGACTTGCAGTCGGCCAGCACGAACTTGGTGTTCTGGAAGTCGGCCACCGCCTGGCCGAAGACCTTGCGGTCCTTGACGTACTGGAGGGCGAAGTTGACCGCCGCCGCGGCCGCCGCGTAGCCGCCGACCGCGATCGCCAGGCGCTCCTGCACCAGGTTGTGGGTCAGGTAGCTGAACGCCTTGCCCTCCTCGCCGAGCAGGTCCTCGACCGGGACCTTGACGTCCACGAAGGAGAGCTCGGCGGTGTCCGAGGTGCGCAGGCCGATCTTGTGCAGCTTGCGGCCGACCGAGTAGCCCTCCGAGGTGGTGTCCACGCACAGGATGGACAGGCCCGCGCGGCGGTTGGCCGGGTCGTACGGGCTGGTGCGGCAGACCACCAGCACCATGTCGGCCAGCGCGCCGCCGGTGATGAAGGTCTTGGCGCCGTTGAGGACGTAGTGGGTGCCGTCCGCCGAGAGCTTGGCGGTGCTGGTGATGCCGGCCAGGTCGGAGCCGGTGCCCGGCTCGGTCATGGCGATCGCGGTCATCATCTCGCCGGTGACGAACTTCGGCAGCCAGC
Organism: Kitasatospora sp. NPDC058965; assembly: GCF_042741245.1. Lineage (NCBI taxonomy): Bacteria > Bacillati > Actinomycetota > Actinomycetes > Kitasatosporales > Streptomycetaceae > Kitasatospora > Kitasatospora sp. NPDC058965. Next base: position 40,835 of record NZ_JBHYKG010000006.1, on the reverse strand, counting down.
GCTGCTTCTGCTCCTCGTTGGCGTACTCCATCAGGTAGGGCAGCACCAGGCCGGTGTGCACGCCCGAGGAGCCGAAGCTGACGCCGGCCCGGGCCACCTCCTCGGTGATCACGGCCTGGTACTTGAAGCCGGTCTCGCCCGCGCCGCCGTACTCCTCCGGCACCTCGATGCCGTAGACGCCCAGCTCGCCGAGCTTGTTGTAGAAGGCGCGGGGCGGGTGGCCCTCGGCCTCCCAGCTCTCGTAGACCGGGACGACCTCCTTGGTGATGAAGTCGCGGATGGTGGCGCGGAACGCCTCGTGGTCCTCGTTGTAGACAGTCCGGCGCACGGCGGCGCTCCCTTCGGGCAGGGGGTGATCGCTGGCTAAGTTAATCCCGAGTAGCTTCGCTGTCCAGAGCCGACGCGCAGCCGCCGGGTCACGGATCGCGACGGAGCGGGGGCCTGCGGCGGTGGACCTGCGGCGGCTTTATGTGAATGATTGCTAGCCGTGGGCCGAGCTGGCGCGAGGAGGTGGCCCGATGGTGCGCACGGCGGTCGTGACGGCGCGCCGGCCGCGCGGGCGGCGGGGGCAGATCCTGCTGGCCGCCGCCGAGCAGTTCCACCGGCGCGGCTACCACCAGGTGGCGATGGCCGAGGTGGCCGCGGCGGTCGGGATCACCGCGCCCGCGCTCTACCGGCACTTCCGGGGCAAGCCCGAGCTGCTGCGGCAGGCGGTGCGCGAGGGACTGGACGAACTGGCGGCGGCGGTCGACCGGGCCGCGGCCGGCGCGGCGGGGCAACCGGCGGACGGCGCCCGGCTGCTGGCCGAGGCACTGGCCCAAGTGGCCCTCGACCGGCGGGCGCTCGGCACCCTGTGGCAGCGCGACGCGCGGTTGCTGCCCGCCCCGCAGCGGGCCGCGCTGCGCCGGACGCTGCGCGCCACGGTCCGCGCGGGGGCCGCGCTGCTGCGCGGGGCCCGGCCCGAACTGGCCGCGGAGCAGGCCGAGTCGCTGGTCTGGGCGGCGCTCTCGGCGGCCGGCAGCCTCTCGTACCACACCTTCGCGCCGCCGCGCCGACTGCTCGCCCAGGTGCTGCTGGAGCTGCTGGAGACCGGAGTCGACGCGGAGCCGGACGCCGACGGCCGGTGGCCCGCCGCCGCACCCGTGCCCCCGGCCGGGCGGCGCGAGGAATTGCTCGCCGCGGCGGTCCGGCTGTTCGACGAGCGCGGCTTCGACAACGTCAGCACCGACCGGCTGGGCGCGGCGGTCGGCATCGCCGGGCCCAGTCTCTACAAGCACTTCCCCACCAAGGCCGACCTGTTGGCCGCCGCCCTGGTCCGCTGCCGGGAGCGGCTGTGGCACGAGGTGGCCGGGGTGCTGGCGGCGCCGGGCGACCCGGACGGGGCACTGCGGCACGGGATCGCCGCCTACCTGGACTTCGCCCGCCGGCACCACCACTACCTGGGCGCGATGGTGAGCGAGACGGAGCGGCTGGCCGAGCCGGACCGCAAGGCCGCGGTCGACTTCCGCCGCGACTTCCTGCGGATCTGGGTGGTGCTGCTGCAGCGGGTGCACCCCGGGTACGACAAGCCCGAGGCGCGGGTGCGGGTGCACGCGATGTTCGCCGTGGTCAACGACGGGGTGCGCCGGCCGGACCACCGCGGCCCCGACGCCCGGCGCGGCGGGCCGCCGGAGCCGGGGCTCGACCGGTTGGCCCGCGCCGCGCTGGGGCTGGGCTGACGCCGCGGGGCGGGCCCGCACGGACCCGCCCCGCCGCTGCGCCGACCGGTCACCCGGCGGCGGGCACCCCGTGCACCGCGTGGAGGTAGTCGAGGTTGCCCTGCAGTGCGCCGACGGTGCCCGAGTTGCCCGCCACCAGGGCGGAGTTGTTCTGGTTGCTGCCGCCGGAGCCGGTGGCCACCTGCTGCGCCCCGTTGTTGTTGCCGGTGACGCTGCCGACCACGTTTCCGGAGCCCCAGTTGCTGACCACGCCGGCGTTGGAGTTGTTGGCGGCGCCGGAGCCGTTGTCGGCCTGGGCGCTGCCGATGCCGAGGACGAGGAAGGCGCCGAGCGCGGTGATCGCGGTGAGGGCACGGGTACGGGACACGATGACTCCTGGAAGTGCTGGTGAAGCTGCGAGTTGGCGCCGCCGGGGTGGCCGCCCCGAGCCGCGTCGGTGACTGACGTCGCCCCGTCAGGATCACCCGTCCGGCCGCGCCGGAGCCAGCAATTCGTCCCCGATTAGCTCAATGGGGTTATTACCGCAGGAAATGCGCTGGAATAGGTTTCGTCCACCGGCCGGGACGGATCCGATAAGTGGTGGTCCGTCGATTGTCAGACTGGCAGACTGGGGCACCATGTCTGAAGGTCAGGAGAACCTGCGCAGCACCGAGGTCGACCTGGGCGGCCTGGTCAGCGTCCTCGCCACCCACCTGTACTCCACCCCGCTGGTCGCCCTGCGCGAACTCGTGCAGAACGCCCACGACTCGCACACCCGGCGCCGCCTGGAGGACCCCGGCTTCGAGGGCCCGGCGTCCGCCGCCCGGGCCCGGATCACGGTCCGCGCCGACCCGGCCGCTCGGACGGTCTCGATCGAGGACACCGGCGCCGGCCTGACCGAGCCGGAGATCCACGCCTACCTGGCCACCGTGGGCACCGGCTACACCCGGCTGCTGCGCGACCTGACCGGCAACGAGGAGCTGATCGGCGCCTTCGGCCTCGGCTTCCTGTCCGCCTTCTCGGTGGCCGACGAGGTCACCGTCACCACCACCTCGCACCGCGAACCCGCCCTCGGCCACCGCTACCGCAGCCGCGGCGGCGAGCAGTACACCGTCGACCCGGTGCCGGCCCGCCCCGAGCCGGGCACCGAGGTCCGGCTGGCGCTCAAGCCCGAGCACGCGCACCTGGCCGACGAGGCGGCGCTGCGCGAGGTGCTGGCCCGGTACTGCGTGCTGCTCCCGGTACCGGTGTACGTGGGCGACGACGAGCGCCCGGTCAACGACATCGCGGTGCCCTGGCGCGAGAACGTCCCGCAGGCCGGCCGGCACGAGGCCCGGATGGCCTTCGCCACCGCCTTCGGGCGCCGCTTCGAGCCGCTGACGGCCTTTCCGTTCCGCAGCGAGGATCCGGCCGTCGACGCCGTCGGCCTGCTCTGGGTGCAGGACGGCGGCACCTACGGCAGCTCCGACAACCGCGACCTGGCGGTCTACCTGCGCGGCATGCTGCTCAGCGACGACGCCCGCGACCTGCTGCCCAGCTGGGCCGGGTTCGTCGGCGGGGTGATCGAGTCCAACCGGCTCACCCCCACCGCCAGCCGCGAGGACCTGCAGCGCGACGAGCACTACCGGGCGCTGCAGCGGGCGCTGGCCGAGGCGGTGGTGGACGGCCTGTACGAGACCGCCCGGCTGCACCCCGCCGCCTGGCGCCGGATCCTGGCCCGGCACGGCCAGGACCTGCTGGGCGCCGCGCTCTGCGACGACCGGCTGTTCACCCTGCTCGCCGACGACGTGCCGGTGCCCAGCTCGCAGGGCGAGCTGACGGCCGGTGCGCTGCGCGCGGCCGGCAACGGCGCGGTGCACGTCGCGCTCGGCTCGGGCGGCGGCTTCGAGGAGATGCTCTACCGCGCGATGCGGGTGCCGATCGCCCGCGGCGACCGGTACGCGGTGCTGCCGTTCCTGCGCCGCTACGCCCAGCTGCGCGGCTGCCGGATCGTCGAGCTGGGCAGCGAGAGCGGCAACCGCGAGCTGTTCCGCGAGCCGGAGCAGCCGCTGCCGGCCGAGGAGAGCGGCTGGCTGGCCGCCGCGCTGGCCGAGCCGGGCGAGCAGTTGGTGCCGGCCCGGTTCGACCCGCCCGGACTGCCGCTGGTGCTGGTGCCGGACCGGGAGGCCGAGCTCAAGGCGCGGATCGAGGACGACCAGGCGGACGCCCGGATCCCGTCCGCCGCGCTGCGGCTGGCCCGGGCCTTCACCGCCCGCACCGACGGCTCGGTCAAGGCCCGGCTCTACCTGAACACCGCCTCGCCCGCGGTGCAGGACCTGCTGCGCGCCTACCGGGCCGGGCACACCGGCGCGGCCACCGCGGCCGGGCTGCTGCGCGCACTGAAGGTGATCATGGCGGCGGCCGGCACCGAGGGACGGGCGGCCGGCGACCTGACCGCCGCACTGGCCGGGGTGGGCACCGCGGTGGCGGCGCTGACCGCCCCGGCCGACCAGCTGTCGGTGGAGCTCGGCATGCTGTTCGACCAGGACGAACCGGGGGAGGACCGCCGATGAGCAACGACATCTGGGGCTGGGTCTACGACACCCACCACCAGCTGGAGCAGGCCGGCCAGCACCGGCTGGCCACCGCCCTGGTGGAGATCGCCGGACACGCGGTGGACGGCCGCAACGAGCAACTGGACGCGCTCTTCCCGGAGGCGCTCGCCTCCTCCCGGGCGCTCGGGCTGCCGTGGGTGGAGGTCTTCCTGCGGCACTGGCGGCTGCAGAACCTGCTGAACAAGCGTCACCAGGGCGAGCAGGCGATGACCGAGGCGGTCTCGCTGCTGGAGTTCGCGCACCGCGAGGAGACCGAGGGCTGCCCGCAGTCGGTCTGCGCGGTGCAGGACTTCACCATCTGCCACGCCAACATCGACGGCCCGGGCTACGTCCCGGAGCGGCTCGCCGTGCTGGAGGAGGCGCTGCAGCGGGTCGAGCCGGCCCGGGCCTGCTTCGACTGCCTCTCCCGGGAGTACGCGGACACCCTGGAGGACGACGGCCGGGCCGGCGAGGCGCTGGCCCACCTGGACCTGGCCAAGACCCGGATCCAGTCGGCCGGCGAGAGCGTCTCGCTCTCCTTCGGCCACGCCCGCTGCTCCGCGCTCTACCGGCTCGGCCGGTACGAGGAGGCGCTGGCGGCGCTGGCCGCCGCCGAGCAGGCGTACACCAAGGCCGGGAACCGGCTGGACGAGGACGACCTGCGCAAGGGCGGGGTGATCCGGGCCCGGCTGCTGGCCGCCCTGGGCCGGTACGAGGAGGCGCTGGCGGTGCTGCCGGACGGCGCCGAGGCGGACGGCTTCGCCGACGTCCGGCACCGCTGGACCGAGGCGGTCGCGCTGCTGGTGGCAGCCGGCCACTACCCGAACGACGCCCGGCTGGGGATCCGGCTGGCGCACTGGGTCTCCTACCTGGACGCGGCCGGCTCGCACCGCCCCTGCCTGGACCTGGCGCTGGCCGCCGGCCGGCTGGCGGTGGCGCGCGGGGCCCGCGAGGTGGCGCTGGCCCTGGTGGCCACCGCCGAGCGCAAGCTCGCGCTGCTGCGCCGGACCGACGCGGTGGCCGGTCCGCTGGCCGAACTGGCCGCGGCCGCCCGGGCGCTGCCGGTGGCCGCGCTGCCGGTCCCGGCGGCCGGGCTGCTGACCCACCTGGCCGGGCGGCCCGGCGAGCCGACCGACCCGGAGGGCGACCTGGAGCTGCTGGCGGCCGGCCGGCGCGAGCTGGGCACCGGCGGTGACGCGGCGCAGGCCACCGACCTGCTGCTCGTGCTGGCCGGACTGTTCGCCTCGCTCGGGCACGAGCGGGCCGCGGCCGAGCTGCTCTGGGAGCAGCTGGACCGGGACCCGGGCCACCGGGACCTGGTCGGCATGCTCACCACGGTGCTGATCGAGGCCCGGGACGGCGAGCAGCTGCGCCGACTGGCCGACCGGGTGGCCGCGGCCGACCCGGGCGGCGCGCACTGGATCCGGGCCCGCTGGGCGCTGGCCGAGAGCCGCTGGGCCGAGGCCGTCGAGCAGGTCGAGGCGCTGCTGGCGGTGGACCCCACCCGGATCAACCCGCGCCGGCTGGCCGCCGCGGCAGCCACCGAGCTGGGCGACTACGCCACCGCGCAGCGGCTCTACCAGGAGCTGCTGGAGCACGCGCTGCCCGCCGACCCGGGGGCGCCCGAGGAGCAGTACCGCACCGTGCAGACCCCGGACCTGTGGCACCTGATCACGGTGGCCAGCGCCAACCGGGACTGGGCCGTGGTGCGGTCCACCGGTGCCCGCCTGGGCATCGAGTTCGACCGGGCGGACGGGCCGGTCGAGGAGGACTGGCAGTACGTCACCGTCCGGGCCCGGCGGGCCGACGGCGGCCAGAGCGACCTGCCGGCGCTGCGCACCGGCCCGGCCACCGCCCGGATCGTCCCGGTGCTCGGCGAGGACGTGCCGCTCAACCACCACGACCTGGTGGTGTTCAGCCCGGCGCTGCTGGAGCCGGCGCCGGCCGAGGACGCCACCGAGGCCGAGAAGCAGCGCTGGCGACCCACCTTCGAGCTGCTCACCCTGCTCGACCCGGCCGGGTACACCACCTACTTCGTGGACGGTGCCTGGCCCGGCCCGCAGCGCTGGGACGAGTTGCGCGGGGCGCTGCGCGACCGCGGCTACGGGATCTGGGCGTACAGCGGTGAGCAGTACCGGGTGCTGGACCCGGCCGCTCCGGAGGACGGCCCGGGCCTGGCCGGCATCTACGCCGCGCTCGGCGTCCCGCCGACCGCCTCGGCGGCCGAGGCGGACGCGCTGGTCGCCGGGCTGACGGCCGGTTGGACCCACCCGCTGGCCTGGCCGGACCTGGCCAAGGCCGCCGGCGCCGGGACCGAGCGGCACGAGGGGATCATCGAGCGGTACGGACTCTGAGTCCGCGGCGGCGGGCGTTGGACAGCCCGCCGCTGCCCGCCGGACACCCGCAAGTCGTATCGTCGGCTCGACTGCGCCTTTCCGTACATATGCGGCACGGGGTGCGGTCCGGCAAGGTGGAGCCGAAGATCACCAGCCGGAGCGGCGGAGCGGACGAGGAGTGGCAGTGCCAAAGCGGGGCCGAGCGGGCGGCGGCAGGAAGCGGCGACCGGGCGCCGGGGACGGCGGCGCGCCCGGCACGCCGGTCGCCCCCGGCGCGGCGCCGCCGACCGAGGGGTTGCTCGGGCCGGACCGGCCGGCCGGGCCGGTGGTGCCCGCGGCCGCGGCGCCGCTGGACCAGGAGGCGGCCGAGTTCCCGCTGCCCGGCGCCGACCCGGATCCGGAGCACACCGAGGAGTTCGCCGTCTTCACCGAGCTGGGCGGCGGCTCCGAGGACACCCTGACCCCCGAGGTCTGGCGGGCCGTCGGCTACAACCCGCCGACCGGCGCGCAGCCGCTGCTGTCGCCCGGGGCGTTCGGCGAGGCGCCCTGGCCGGACCGGATGCGCACCCTGCTGCGCACCCCGATGTCGGAGCGCCCGGCCTTCGAGCGGATCCCGCACGAGCCCAAGTCGGAGGCCAGCACCCGCAGCGTCCCCCGGGTGCTCGACCTGACGCTGCGGATCGGCGAGCTGCTGCTGGCCAGCGGTGAGAGCGCCGAGGACGTGGAGGCGGCGATGCTCGGGGTCGCGCACGCCTACGCGCTGGACCGCTGCGAGCCGCAGGTGACCTTCACGCTGATCTCCATCTCCTACCAGCCCTCGCTGGTGGAGGCCCCGGTCACCGCGGCCCGGGTGGTGCGCCGCCGCACCTCGGACTACACCCGGCTGGCGGCCGTCTACCGGCTGGTGGCGGACATCGCGGCGGAGCAGGTCTCGATCAACGACGCCTACCGCCGGCTCGCGGTGATCCGGCGCAACCGGCACCCGTACCCGGCCTGGCTGCTCGCGCTGACCGCCGGGCTGCTGGCCGGCGCGGCCACCTTCCTGGTCGGCGGCCGGATCGACGGCACGGCCTGGCTGGTCTTCGTCAACGCGCTGGTGGCGGCCGTGATCGGGGACCGGCTGGCCTCCGCGGTGGCCAAGCGCGGGCTGCCGGAGTTCTACCAGTTCGTGGTGGCGGCGATGCCGGCCGCCTTCTCCGGGATCCTGCTCTCCTTCAACCACCTGGGCCTGCGCGGCTCGGTGGTGATCACCGGCGGGCTGTTCGCGCTGCTGCCCGGGCGGGCCCTGGTGGCCGCGGTGCAGGACGGCCTGACCGGCTTCTACATCACCGCCGCCGCCCGCCTGCTGGAGGTGGTCTACCTGGTGGCGGGCATCGTCATCGGGGTGATGCTGATCCTCTACCTCGGGGTCAACTTCGACGCCCAGCTGAAACCGGACGAGTCGCTGATCGGGGTGCGCAACCCACCGGTCCAGCTGCTGGCCGCGATGCTGCTCACGCTGGCCTTCGCGATGCTGCTGCAGACCAGCCGGCGGACCCTGGCGATGGTGACGCTGAACAGCGGGATCGGCTGGGCGGTCTACGGGGTGCTGGCCTACAACGCGAAGATCTCCGCGATCGTGGCCACCGGCCTGGCCGCCGGGGTGGTCGGCCTGTTCGGCCAGCTGATGGCGCGTTACCGGTACGCCTCGGCGCTGCCCTACGTGACCGCCGCGCTGGGGCCGCTGATGCCCGGCTCCGCGCTCTACCTCGGGATGCTCTCGTTCGCCCAGGGCCACCCCTCGGCCGGCCTGGTCTCGGTCAGCCGGGCGGCGGCGATCGCGATGGCGCTGGCGATCGGGGTGAACCTCGGCGGCGAGGTGGCCCGGCTCTTCATGAAGGTGCCCGGGCCGGAGGCGCTGGGCGGGCTGGTGCCCTACCTGACCGGTCCGCGGCGCGCGGCGAAGCGTACCCGCGGCTTCTGATCCGTCGTTGGAGACCGGGAAGGAGGAGGGCACCGTGCTGCTGGCCGGGCTGGTGGACACGTACCACGCGCACATCGTGGCCGCGCACAAGCAGCCGCTGTTCCTGCTGCTGGTCGGCTTCATCGTCTCCTTCCTCTCCATCCGGTTCAGCGTGCGGATGATCCGGGCCCGGGTGCGCTGGTGGCCGGGGAACATCACGCCCGGCGGGCTGCACATCCACCACATGGTGTTCGGGGTGGGCTGCCTGCTGGTGGCCGGCATCGGGGTGTTCGCCACCGACGGCGGCCACCCGTGGCTCGACTGGTTCGGGCTGCTCTTCGGGATCGGCTGCGGGCTGGTGCTGGACGAGTTCGCGCTGATCCTGCACCTGGAGGACGTGTACTGGAGCGAACAGGGCCGCAAGTCGGTGGACGCGGTGATCCTCGGGATCCTGGTCACCGCGCTGCTGCTGACCGGGTACGCGCCGCTCGGGGTGGTGCCGGGGCAGGGCAGTGACGGCGGCGGGCGGTGGGGGCCGGTCGCGGTGATCTCGGTCAACGCGGTGATGTCGGTGGTCGCGCTGCTCAAGGGCAAGCTGTGGACCGGGCTGCTGGGGATCATGGTGCCCGGCCTGTCCTGGATCGGGGCGATCCGGCTGGCCCGCCCGTCCAGCCCGTGGGCGCGCTGGCGGTACGCCGAGCGGCCGCGCCGCCGGGCCCGGGCGCTGCGCCGCGAGCGGCTGCTGCACGCCCGGCTGGACCGGGCCCGCACCTGGCTCTTCGACCTGATCGCCGGGGCGCCGGACAAGGTCCCGGCGCACCACACCGCGACCCACCGGATGGCCGAGGCGGTGGCCGCGCGGGCCGCGGCGCACCTGGACCCGGCCCGCTCGGCGCACCGCGCGGCCCAGCCCGCGGAGCGGGCGGCCGACCAGCGCCGGCGGACCGTGCAGGCCGGCCGGGCGCGCTCCTACCGCACCCGGGCGGGGCGGCGCCGGGGCTGACACCGGGCGCGGCGCCCGTGGCCCCGTGCGGCTCCGTGCCGACCGCCGGGCGCGGCACCGCAGTGTCGGGCGCGAGACGGCGGTACCGGGCGCGAAACCGAGGTGCCGGGCTGACGGGTCGTCGGCGACCGCTGGGCCGTCAGGGCTGTTCGCTCACGATCTCACTCACATGGCGGCACCGGACTGGCACTGACGTGCCGTCAGGTTTGAGACTATTGCGTCGAGTGACTGAATAGTCACGTGATGGGATATTTCGTTGATCCTTGGACGGTTTCTCGCCGCGCCGGGGACGCGCGACGGAGGCGAGGTTGCCTTGGCACGAGGCGGGCGGGTGGCACCCGGGGTCCGGCGGCAGCGTGATCGGCATGATCGGCGTGACCGGTGGGCGGCGGACCAGGGCCGGGCGCGGGCGGTCCGGCTCCGGGCGGTCCGGCTCCGGCTGGCGCCGCTGCTCGCGCTGGTGGCGCTGGCCGGACTGCTCGCCGGTCCCGGCGCGCCGACCGCCGCCGCGCTGGGACCGGCACCGGGCCGTCCCGTGCTGGTGCGGGCGGACGACCCCGTGCCGGACGGTCCGGCTCCGGACGGGCAGCCCTACCCGTCGGCCGACGAGGTGGCCCGGGCCAAGGCGGAGGCGGACCGGCAGGCCGGCGCGGAGAGCGCCATCGAGGCGCAGTTGGCGGGCGCCAGGTCGGAGCTGGACCGGGCCGCACTGCTGGCCGAACAGGCGGTCGAGGCGTACGACGGCGCGCGGGTCCGACTGGCCGCGGCCCGGGCGGCCTCGGTCGCGGCCGACGACCGGGCGGCGCGGGCCGAGACGGCGCGGGCGGACGCCGCGGAGCAGGCGGCCGGCCTGGCCGCGGCCACCTACCGGGCCGGCACCACCCCCGAACTCTCCGCCGTCGACGCACTGCTGGGCGCACGCGGTCCGCGCGCCGCCACCGAGCAGGCGGTGGCGGTCGGCGAGGCCGGCCGGACCACCCGGCAGATCCTGGACACCGCCACCGGGACCGCGCGCGAGGCGGCCGACACGGCCCGGACCGCCCGGGACTGCTCCGACGCGGCCGAGCGGGCGGTGCTGGCGGTCGACCGGGCCAAGGCCGAGGCCCAGCAGCGGGTGGCGGCGCAGCAGACCCTGGTGGGGCAGCTGGCCGAGCGCCGGGAGCAGCTGCTCGGCGAGCTGGCGGCGGCGCGGCGGACCACCGTCGACCTGGAGCGCCGGCGGCAGCAGGCGCTGGACGCGATCGCCGCCGAGCAGGCCGCGGCCGCGGCGCGGACCGCCGCCCAGCAGGCCGCGCAGCAGTCCCCTCCGCGGGTCGACGCCGCCCCGCCGCCGGCTCCGGGGGCCGCGGGCGGCGCCGAGCAGGCGCTCGCCTTCGCCCGGGACCAGCTCGGCCTGCCCTACATCTGGGGCGGCGAGGGGCCGACCGGCTACGACTGCTCCGGGCTGACCATGCTCGCCTGGCGCGCGGGCGGCAAGCGGATCACCCACTTCGCCGCCGACCAGTACGCCGAGTCCACCCCCGTGAGCTACCGCCAGCTCCGTCCGGGCGACCTGGTCTTCTGGTCCACCACCGGCCGCCCCGCGGACATCCACCACGTCGCGCTGTACGTCGGCGACGACCAGATCATCCAGGCCCCGCACACCGGCGCCACCATCACCCGGTCCAGCCTCTGGTTCCTGGGGACCCCGGACTTCTACGCCAGACCGTAGCGGCGATGATGGGTCGTCAGTCTACGGAGGACGGAGACCCGGTGACCCTGGAGATACGCCCGCTCGTCCCGCAGCGCGCGACCGAAGCGCTGCTGGACGAGTACCACCTGATGCGGGCGGCCGCGGCCGCCGTCGACTTCGCCGAGGACCCGCCGCTGACCCGCGACGGCGCGGTCGGCCGCCTGCTCGTCCCGCTGCCCGAGGACGGTGCCTGCACGTTCTGGACCGGCCACCTGGACGGTCGGCTCGCCGGGTCGGTCAAGCTCGGGCTGCCCGACGGGGCGAACAGCGGGATCGCGAGCGTCGAGGTCTGGGTCCATCCCGAGCTGCGGCGACGCGGGGTCGGCAGCGCGCTGCTGCGCACGGTGCTGCCCGCGGTCCGGGCCGCCGGGCGCGGCACCGTCATCGGCCTGCCGGTGAAGCCCGAGGCGCCCGGCGCCCCGTGGGCGGCCGGCTTCGGCTTCGAGGTGACGCACAGCGTGGCGATCCAGACCCTGGCCCCCGCGGCGACGCCGGCGCAGCTGTGGCAACTGCCCGATCCGGCCGGCTACCGGCTGGTCCAGTGGGCCGGGGCGACCCCCGAGGACCTGGTCGAGTCCTACGCCACGGCCCGGCGGGCGATCCAGGACGCGCCGTGGGGCGACTCCAGTTTCCAGCAGACGCCCTGGACCCCCGAGCTGGTCCGCGCCGCCGACCGCGAGCTGGCGCAGGCCGGCACCGAGCAGTGGGCGTCGATCGCCGTCGCCCAGGCCACCGGGGAGGTGGTCGGCGTGCACGGCCTGTACTGCTTCTCGCACCGCCGGGAGTACGGCTACGTGCACGAGACCTCGGTGCTGGCCGCGCACCGCGGCCACGGCCTGGGCCGGGCGATCAAGGCCGCCCTGATGCGCCGGCTCGCCGAGCGGCGGCCGGACCTGCAGCGGATCGCCACCTCGACGGACACCACCAACACCCACATGATCCGGATCAACCTCGCGCTCGGCTACCGGACCGCACGGACCATGAACTGGCTGGAGGTGCCGACCGCGGAGCTCGCGGCGCGGCTCGAATAACCGGATGCCTCCGGGTGGGGCGCCTCCCTAGGCTGGCCGGATGAGCGAAGACGCTGCGATCGAGGTCCGGGCGGTCACCGAGGAGACGCTGGGCGCCTGGTGCCACGCGGTCAACGTGGGGTTCCTGCGAGCCGGTGCCGCGCTGGGGGAGGAGGTGCGCCGTCAGCGGCTCTTCCCCGGGCGGACCCTGGGGGCCTTCGAGGGCGACCGGGTGGTGGCCACGCTGCGCAGCTTCCCGCTGCAGCTGACGCTGCCCGGCGGCGCGCTGCTGCCGGTCAGCGGGGTCAGCGCGGTGACCACCACGCAGACCCACCGGCGGCGCGGGCTGCTGTCCCGGATGATGCGTCAGGACCTGGCCGCGGCCAAGGAGCGCGGCGAGGCGGTGTCCATCCTGATCGCCGCCGAGTACGCGATCTACGGCCGGTTCGGCTTCGGCCCGGCCACCAGGGCGGTGGGTCTGGAGGTCGACCTGAAGCGGGCCGGCGGGATCCGGGCGGACCTGGCCGGAGCGGTCGGCGGCCGGCTGGACCTGGTGTCGATGGCCGAGCTGGGCACGCTCGGCCCCGACCTGCACGAGCGCTGGCGGCGGCAGCAGCCCGGGGCGATCAACCGTGACGAGCAGTACTGGAACGCGGTCACCGGCGCGCTGGTGCCGCCGGTGAGCGACGGGTGGAACGAGCCGTTCGCGCTGGTGCACCGGGACGCGGCCGGGCAGGTCACCGGGCTGGCGGTGTACCAGGTCAAGGCCCACTGGGACGGGGTGCTGCCGGACTGCACGGTGCAGGTGAAGGACTTCCTGGCGCTGGACCTGCCCACGGCGGTGACCCTGTGGCGCTACCTGACCGAGGTGGACTGGACGACCAAGGTGGTGGTGGGGAACGTGGGGCCCGACGACCCGCTGCCGCTGCTGCTGACCGACCCGCGGGCCGCGACCGTCACCGAGACCGGTGACTTCACCTGGCTGCGGGTGCTGGACGTGCCGGCCGCCTTCGCGGCGCGCGGCTACGCCGGTCCGGGCCGGGTGGTGCTGGAGGTGGCCGACCCGGACGGGTACGCGGCCGGGCGCTGGGCGCTGGAGGTCGCCGCGGACGGTACCGGGCGGGCGGAGCGGACGCTGGACGAGCCGGACCTGGCGCTGTCGGCGAGCGCGCTCGGGACCCTCTACCTGGGTGCGGAGTCGGCCGCCCGGCTCGCCGGCGCCGCACTGGTCCGGGAACTGCGGCCGGGCGCGGCCTTCGCACTGGACCGGTTGCTCGGCACCGCGCTCAAGGCCTGGAACCCGGACGTGTTCTGACGGCGCGCGGGCGGCCGCGGGGCCGGTCGCAGGGGTGGTCGCAGGGGTGGTCGTCGGGCCGACCGCGGGAGGGGCGGCCCGACGGGGCGTCACGTTCCGGTGGCGGTGCCGGGTGTCCCCGGTGGCGGTGCCGGGTGTCGGGCGTCGGTTCCCGGAGCCGGTTTCCGGTGCCGGCGCGCCGGGGTCACTTCGCGGGGTCGGTCCGCGGGGTCGCGGTGCGGCCGATGGTCGGCAGGATGAAGTCCTGGATCAGGCCCTTCGCGTCCCGCACGATCGGGCGGAACACCCGGTACCGGGAGAGGTTGATCACCCGGGCGGCCATCGGGGTGGAGCGGCGGACGAACTCGCGGGTGCGCTCGGTGTCCGGGGTGCGGTCGAACACCCAGTAGAGCACCACCACCATCAGGTGCAGCCAGAGCACCTCGGGCAGCAGGTCGGCCAGTTCGGCGTCCAGCTTCGGGGCCAGCTCGGAGCCGGTGAGCACCTCGTGGAACAGGGCCACGGCGGTGGCCCGGGCCGGGTGCGACTCGTTCGAGAACGGGCTCAGCGAACTCGACGGGTCGGCCGCGGTGCGGAAGAACTGGGCCGCGAACTCGTGGTACGGCGCAGCGGTGTCGAGCCAGGACTCCAGCGCGATCTGCAGCCGCTCGGCGAAGTCCCGGGTGTGCGCCATCCGCTGCCGGGCGTCGGCGGCGTGCTCGTGGGTCATCTGGTCGTAGAAGCCCTGGATCAGGAACTCCTTGGCCGCGAAGTAGTAGTACGCGTTGCCGACCGAGATGCCCGCCTCGGTGGCGATCGCCCGCATCGTGGTCTTCTCGTAGCCGCGCTCCTGGAACAGCCGCATGGCGGTGGCCATGATCAGGGCGCGGGTCTGCTCGCTCTTGCCGGTCTTCGGCCGGGCCCGCCCGCCGGGCAGTTCGGCCGCCTGCGGCAGCGGCGGCCGGTCGGTGTCGGGCGCGCCGGTCCCCGTCGGGCCGGTGCCCGTCTGCTCGTCCATCCCGGTCTGGTCGTCCACGGGTGCCGAGCCTAGCCGAGCGGCGGGCGACGGCCGTTGCGGCGGCCCCGGGCGGGGCGGTGCGCGCAGGTGGGGCGGTGCGTACAGGTCGGGCGGTGCGTACAGGTCGGGCGGTGCGTACAGGTCGGGCGGTGCGTACAGGTCGGGCGGTGCGTACAGCTGGGGCGGTGCGCGCCTGTGGGGCGACGGCCCCGGGTGGGGCGGTGGCACCGGAAGCCCCCTCCGCATCCGGTGCCGACCACCTCCCGGGGAGTGGTCAACGGTTCGGAGCGGGGACGGACCGGATCCAACTGCTGTCGGTGCTGCTGCCGGACGGCATGGCTTCCCCCTCTTCGAACGTGTTCAAATCCCCTCGCGGGATGACAGTAGCGGTGATCTTGAACGTGTTCAAGTCGTACTGCGCGTCGTCGGCCCGGCCGGCCCGCGGCCCCCGCGTGCCAGGATGGGCGCCATGGTCGGGAACGAACTGTCGATACGGACCGGGGGCGGGGCCGACGCGGTCGCCGTGGCCCGGCTGCACGCGCTGAGCTGGCGCACGGCCTACGCCGGGATCGTGCCGGCCGAGGCGCTGGGCGACGGGCTGGCCGAACAGCGCGAGGAGATCTGGGAGCTGCGGCTGAGCGCGGACTACGGCGACCCGGTGAAGGCACCGGTGCTGCTGCTGGCCGAGTCCGGTGCGGGCGAACTGCTGGGCTTCGGCTACCTGGTGCCGCAGCCGGACGGCCGGGTGCTGCTGGACAACCTGCACGTGCGCCCCGGCCGCACCGGCGCCGGGCTGGGCACCGCGCTGCTCGACGCGCTGCGCGTCGAGACCGCCCGCCGGCACCCCGGCGCGCCGCTCTACCTGGAGGTGCTGGCCGACAACCACCGGGCCATCGCGTTCTACGAGCGTGCCGGCGGCGTGCGCACCGACACCCGCACCGCCCACTTCCCCGGCGGCGGCGAGCTCCCGGAGTACGAGTACACCTGGGCCCGGCCGTAGGCGACCACCGGGCCGGTCCGGTGCGCCCCGCCGCTAGTCGTGGTCGTAGACCGTGACCGGGATCCCCCGGTCCGTGAGCCGGGCGGTGATCAGCGGTTCCACCTTCTCCCACCGGCCGCCGGCCAGGCCGCAGCCGATCCGGGGCAGGTGGACTGAGGCGTGCAGCGGCTGCACCACCTCGGCCAGTCGGGCCAGCGCGGTGTCGATCGCCTCGTAGCGGACCGGGACGCCGGTGGACCGGCCGGTGCGGATGCCCCGCTGGCCGACCAGGTTGGCCACCCAGGTGTCCGGAGCCACCTGGACCACCTGCACGGCGCCCAGTCCGAAGTCGTTGCCGGCCCGCTCGCGGTGCCAGCGCCGGTACGCCGCCTCCGGCTCCGGCCAGCGGCGCGACAGCGCCAGCACGAAGCCCTTGCCCCAGCCCCCGAGGTCGTTGCAGACGTGCGCGATCACCTTGGGACCCTTGGCCTGCGGACTGCTGGCGTCGCCGCGCACGTACCTGATCCCGTTCCCGTCCCCGCTCCCGTTCCCCATGCCGACCACCGTACGGACCGGTACTGACGGTCCGTACGGGGCCCTCCGGCGGGCGGGAGACCCGTGCGTGCCGTGCACGGGCGCCGTGCACGGGCGGCTTCCGCGGGCGGCCTCCTGACGGCGCGTGGGGTGGCCGCCGGGCTCAGCGCCCGAACCGTCGGCGGCCGGCCACGGCGAGCAGCAGGGCCAGCGCGGCGGCCGCGGCCGGCAGGGCGAACCCGGCGCCGCTCGTGGTGCGCTGGGTGACCAGTCCGCCCAGCGCCGAGCCGGCCGAGATGCCGACCACGATGCCGCAGACCGCGATCGCCATCCCCTCGTTCAGTGCGGCGGTCGGCAGGACCCGCTGGAGCAGCGTCATCCCCGTCACCATGGTGGGCGCCGTACCGGTGCCGGCCAGGAAGAGCGCCACGCCCAGCAGGACCGGGCCGCCGTCGAGCAGCGCGGCGGCGAGCGGGAGCAGCAGGCAGGCCGCCATCGTGGACAGCCCGAACAGCAGCCGCCGGGCGGGTGCGCTGCGGGCGGGGCGCAGGCCGAGCAGCACGCCCGAGAGCCCGGACCCGGCCGCCTGCAGGCCCAGCAGCAGACCGCCGACCGCCTGTGCGCCGTGTGCGCGGGACCAGGCGAGGGTGGTGATCTCCATGGCGCCGAAGACGACCCCGGTGGCCAGGAAGACCGCCAGCAGCAGCACGGTGCCGCGGGTGCGCAGCGGGGAGCCGGAGCCGCCGGGCGGGGCCGGGGCGATCGGCGGCTCGGTGCGGCGCTGGGCGGCGAAGAGCAGTCCACCCCCGGTGGAGAGCACCGAGATCAGCAGCAGTCCGGCGGCCGGGTGGCCGGTGGTGCAGCAGAGCGCGCCCAGGATCGGCCCGGCCGTGAAGCAGAGCTCGTCCAGCGCCTGCTCCAGCGAGTTGGCGCTGTGCAGCAGGCCCGGGTCGGTGCCGTGCAGGTGGGCCCAGCGGGCCCGGGCCATGCCGCCCAGGTTGGGGGCGCCGGAGGCGGCGAAGGCGGTCAGGCAGAGCAGCCAGCCCGGGGCCGACCAGTGGATCAGGAACGGTGCGGCGGTGCGCGGCACGGCGGAGCAGAGCGCGGCCGGCACGGCGACCCGGCGCTGCCCGTACCGGTCGACCAGCCGCCCGAGCAGCGGCAGGCCGAGGGCCACGCCGGCGAGCCCGGCCGCCGAGACCGCGCCCGCCAGCGCGTAGGAGTGGCCGCTGCTGACGATCGCGGTGAGCATCGCCACGCCGAGCATCGAGTAGGAGAGCCGGCCGGTCAGGCCGGCCAGGGTGAAGGCGAGGGCGCCGGGCGGGGCGAACACCCGGCGGTAGGCGGCGAACGGCGGCAGGGCAGGGGTGGGCGCGGTCACGGAGCTCCAGACCGGAGAAGGGTTGCGGGATTGCCCCCAGCCTGGCGGCCGACGCCGGCTCCGGTCCAACACCTGTTCGGCCGGATTGACGCATTCTGGTTGTCAATCGCTGGTACCGTGGCCCGCATGCCCGTCGACCTGCACCCCCGCCTGCTGCGCGGCTTCGTCGCGGTGGCCGAGACGCTGCACTTCGGCCAGGCGGCGGCCGCCCTGCACCAGGCCCAGCAGGCGCTGAGCCGGGACATCCGCACCCTGGAGCGGCTGCTCGGGCGCGAGCTGTTCGCCCGCACCACCCGCAGCGTGGTGCTCACCGCGGCGGGGGAGCGGCTGGTGCCGCAGGCCCGCCGGCTGCTGGCGCTGCAGGCCGAGATGCTGGCCCCGGTGACCGACCGCACCCTGCTGCTGGACCTGAACAGCGCGGTGACCGGCGAGGACCTGACAGTGGAACGGCTGCTGGCGGCGGTCCGGGCGGCCGACCCGGAGCTGCAGCTGATGGCCCGTTACCACGGTGGTCTGGCGGCCGGCGCCCGGGAGGTGTTGGCCGAGCGGGTGGACGTCTCGTTCGGCTGGTTCGACGGGTTGCCGGCCGCGCTGCGGGAGCAGTTGGTGCGGCACCCGATCCGGCTGGAGCCGGTCGCCCTGCTGCTGCCCGAGCGGCACCTGCTGGCCGGGCGGGCCGCGATCCGGCTGGCGGACTTGGCCGGGCACCCGGTCGACGTGTGCGCGGGCAATCCGGCCACCTCGGAGTGGACGGCGTTCGGCGAACGGCTCCTGGCCGCCCACGGGTTGACGGCCGCGCCGCCGCTGCCGCCGCCGGTGGGGGTGGTGGAGACCGGGCGCTACCTGGCGCGGCACGGGGCGCCGATGCTGACCACGCTGGGCGGTCCGCAGATCCCCGGGGTGGTCACCCGGCCGCTGGTCGAGCCGGTGCCGGTCACCCTGGTGAGCCTGGTCCGCCGACCCGGTCCGCCGCCGGACGGGGTCCCGCTGCTGCTCGCCGAGGCCGCCGAACTGGGCCGGCGCGAGGGGTGGTTGACCCCGCCACCGGCCGCCTGGCTGGCGCCGGAGGACGCGGCGGCGGTCAACGGGGCCGCCCGGCCCACTGCTTGACGGGGTGACCGGTCGACCGGGCGCCTGCTGCTCGGGACGGCCGGCCGACCGGGCGGCTGCTCGCCCCGGCCGCTGCGTGACCGCCCGGGCGCTCGACCGGCCGGCTACTTGTCGGCGATCAGCTTGCCGGCGGCGCCCCAGCTGTCGGTGGGCACCTCGTGGATCCAGACCTGCACGGTCTCGGCCGGGATCTGGTACGCGTCGACGAAGGCGTCGGTGATCCGGGCGACCAGCTCGCGCTTGAGCGCGATGTCGCGGGGGCCCTGCTGCACGGTGACGATCGGCATGTCTGCTCCTCGGTTCGCGGCGTCGCCCCGGGGTTCCGGGGCGCTTCGCCGATGGACCAAGTCCACCAGCCGGGGCCGCGCCGACCCAGACCCGAATCGCACCGACAGCGATCACGGATCCTGATCGTTGCTGGTCGGAGGTGGGGCACGGCCGGGCGAGCGGTCGGTCGCTCGTGGGCCGGTCGGTTGTGGCCCGCGGTCGGTCGCCCGTGGCCGGTGGTCGGTCGGTTGTGGCCGGCGGTCGGTCGGGTGTGGCCTGCGTCGGTCGTGGGCCGGGGGCCGGTCGCTCGTGGCCCGTGGCCGGTCAGGAGCCGGTCGCCGGTGGGCCGGTGGGGGCACCGGTCGGCGGGGTCGGGCCGTCCGTCGGGCGGCAGGCCGCGAGCAGCAGGTCGAGGGCGGCCGAGCGCGGTCCGCGGCGCAGCATCAGCGAGGTGTCCAGCGCCAGGCCCGGTTCGGCGAACGGGACGAAGGCGACCCGGGGGACCCGCATGATCCGGGCGTTGGCCGCGTAGACCACGGTCCACATCGGTGCGCCGGTGCCGATGGTGGCCAGGGTGTCCTGCAGGTTGCTGGAGGTCGGGCCGGGGACCGGCTCGAAGCCGGCCGCCTGGCAGCCGTTCAGGACCAGGTCGACCAGGGCCGGGTGGTTGCGCCGTTCGGTCAGTCGCAGGGGGAGCGCGGCGAGGTCGGCCAGCCGCACGGCGGGGCGCCCGGCCAAGGGGTGGCGGGCCGGCAGAGCGGCCACCAGCTCGTCCTGCCAGAGCGGGAGCTGGCGCAGGTCGGGGGTGTGCGCGGGCAGGGCGCCGCGGACGAAGACGGCGTCGAGGCGGCCGTCGGTCAGGCGGGCCAGCCGCTCGCGCACCGGAAGGGCGGTCAACTCCACGCGGATGCCCGGGGCGCGGCGTTCGAAGGTGTCGAGGATGCGGTCCAGCCGGTCGCCGAGGCCGGTGACGGTGCCCAGGCGGAAGGTGCCGACCCGGCCGGCGGCCAGGTCCCCGGCCAGCGCCCGTGCCGAGTCCGCGGCGTCGAGCACCGTGCGGGCGGCGGGCAGGAAGGCCTCCCCGGCTGCGGTCAGGCGCACCGTGCGGGGCGAGCGGTCGAACAGCTCGACCTTCAGCTCCCGCTCCAGGCGCCGGATCTGCTGGCTGACCGCGGGTTGGCCGATGAGCAGGCGGTCGGCGGCGCGGCCGAAGTGCAGTTCCTCGGCCACCGTCACGAAGTAGCGCAGTTGGCGTAGCTCCACCCGCCGGTCCTCCCCGTCCCTCTCCTGACCCCCGGTCATCCTGCCGTACCGGCAGGTCCGGGGGCCGCGGAGGGACGGTGCGGGGTCGGCCGCGCGCGGTGGTCGGGCGCGGCTGGTCGAACACGGAGGTCGGACGGGTGCGCGGTCAGGCGCGGACGGCGGAGATGTCGAAGTTCAGCTTGACCTTCTCGCCGATCAGCACGCCGCCGGTCTCCAGGGCCGCGTTGTAGGTCAGGCCGAAGTCGGTGCGGTCGACCGTGGTGCGGCCCTCGAAGCCCAGGCGCTGCAGGCCGTACGGGTCGGTCGCGGTGCCGGTGAACTCCAGCTCCAGGGTGACCGGGCGGGTGGTGCCCTTGATGGTGAGGTCGCCGGTCATCCGGTAGGTCTCGGCGTCCAACTGCTCCGTGCCGGTGCTGCGGAAGCTGATCAGCGGGTGGGTCTCGACCTCGAAGAAGTCGCCGGTGCGCAGGTGGCCGTCGCGCTGGTCGTTGCCGGTGTCGACGCTGGCCACCTGGATGGTGAGTTCGGCGGTGGAGTTGGCCGGGTTGCTGCCGTCCAGGTGCAGCTTGCCCTCCCACTCGGCGAACTCGCCGCGCACGTTGGTGACCATGGCGTGCCGGACGCTGAAGCCGATCCGGCTGTGCGTGGTGTCGACGTTGTAGTCACCGCTCAGGTGCGCCAGGTCGGCGAGCGGTGCGGCGGCGGGCAGGGTGGCGACGGACGCGGTCTCGGTGCCCTTGCGGTTGAACAGACCCATGACGAACTCCTCGGACGTGATTGTTTAGGCTTCAACTTCTTGGCTCCACCATAGCCCCGAATGGTTCAAAGTTCAACCACCAAGCGTGGGTGTGTCTCCCGTGCTGGTTAGGGTGCTGGGGAGGAGGTGGCCCAGGGTGTTCGCGGTGCACGCGCTGTGGCGGAACGGGGACCGGGTCGCGCTCTGGGCCGAGGACGCGCGCGCCCGCGGGACGGTGGGCAGCGCAGGCACGGGATCGCATCCGTTCGCCTGCTCGGCCGGGACGCTCGCGCAGGTCCTCGCCGGGATCGGCCCCGGCCTCGAATGGCTGGCCGGTCAGGCATCCGAACGCTGGGCCACGCTCGCCCTCCCCTCGCTCTCCGGCGCGCCGGCCGCCTCGCCCGACCTGCTCGGCGGGCACTCCCCGGGCGGCCTGGTGCTGCGGCCCTGGCGGGTGCCGGTGCTGGTGTTCGGACCGGCCGAGAGCGCGCAGCTGCTGGGTGAGCTCTTCGACCCGCGGTGGGCGCTCAGCAGCTCCGAACTGCCGGACGCCGGCCGGGTCGACGTCTCGTACGGGGCCTCGCTGCGCTGGTTGACCGGGGTGCACGACCTGGCCTGGCGGCTGGCGGGCACCGGCCGGGTGCTGCCCGGGCTGCGGCGGACCGGCGACGGCGCCGGGGCGGCCCGCTGGCTGCCGGTGCCGGACGCGGCGCAGCGCCGTGAGGCGGATGCGCTGGCGGCCGGGTGCCCGGGGGTGCTCCGGGCGGAGCGCACCGGGGCCGAGCTGCTGGCGGAGGCGCTGGAGGTGCTGACCGACCGCGAGGTCAGGGCCCGGCTGGCGGAGCGGTCGGCGGCGCCGGGGGCGGCCGCCGCCGTCGGGGCGCCCGCGGTGCCTGCAGTAGCCGCGGTGCCTGCGGTACCCGCGGTGGCCGGGGACTGGTACGCGGCGCTGGGCACGGGGGACGGGCGGTTCACCGCCGCTCCCGGTGAGCTGGACGGGCTCGCCGAACGCCTCGCCCGCTGGCACGCCTCCGGCGGCCCCGCCGACCCAGCGGTGCGGCTCTGCTTCCGGGTGGTCGAACCGCTCGGACCCGATCCGGCCGACCCGGAGGGCCGGGCGGTCGGCGAGCACTGGCGCATCGACTTCCTGCTCCAGGCGGTCGACGAGCCCTCGCTGCTGGTCACCGCCGCCGAGCTGTGGGCCGGCGGTGCGGCCGTGGCCGCCTTCGAGCGGCACACCCCCGATCCACGGGCGAGCCTCCTGGCCGAACTGGACCGGGCCGCCCGCTGCCGTCCCGGCCTGCTCGCCGACCTGCGCGCGCCGCGCCCCAAGGCGCTGATGCCGGACCGCGACGGCGTGCTCGACTTCCTGCGCGAGAGTGCGCCGGTGCTCGCCGGGGCCGGCTTCGGCGTGCTGCTGCCCACCTGGTGGCAGCGCCGGCCACGGCTGGGGATGGCGCTGTCGGTGCGGCCGGGGGCGACCGCCGCCGTCCGGCGGGACGAGCGGCTGGACCGGGACGCGCTGCTCGCCTTCCGCTGGCAGCTGGCCCTGGACGGTGCGCCGCTCACCGAGCAGGAGCTGGCCGAACTGGCCGCCGCCAAGCGGGGACTGGTCCGGATCCGCGGCCAGTGGATCGAGGTGGACGCCCGTCAGCTGGGTGTGGCGGTGGACTTCCTGAACCGGCTGGGCAGCGGCGAGAGTCCGCCCGGGCCGCTGCTGCGGCTGGCGCTGGACCCGGGTGCCCTGGTGGCCGGGCTGCCGGTCGGCGCGGTCCGGGCCACCGGGGTGCTCGGCGACCTGCTGTCGGGCGGCGCGGGCGGCTCTGGAGGCGCGGGCGGTGAGGGCGGCGCGGCGGGCGCGGTGCCCGAGGTGCGGGTGCCCGCCGGCTTCGGCGCGGTGCTCCGCCCCTACCAGCAGCGCGGGGTGGCCTGGTTGGACGCGCTCAGCCGGCTCGGCCTGGGCGCGGTGCTGGCCGACGACATGGGGCTGGGCAAGACCGTGCAGACGCTGGCCCTGCTGGCGGTCGAGCACGCCCGGCAGCAGGGCGCCGCGGGCGGGGCCGGCACCGGGCGGGGCCGGGCCGGCGGGCCGGACGCCCGGCCGACCCTGCTGGTCTGCCCGATGTCGCTGATCGCCAACTGGCACCGGGAGGCGGCCCGGTTCGCCCCGATGCTGCGGGTCCACGTGCAGCACGGCGCCGACCGCCCGCAGCAGCGGGAGCTGCGCGCCGCGGTGGCCGGAGCCGACCTGGTGATCACCAGCTACGGGGTGCTGCAGCGGGACGCGCCGCAACTGCGCGCGCTGCCCTGGCGCCGGGTGATCGCCGACGAGGCGCAGACCGTGAAGAACAGCGCCACCGCGCAGTCCCGGGCGCTGCGTTCGATCCCGGCCGAGCACCGGATCGCGCTGACCGGTACCCCGGTGGAGAACCGCCTCGCCGAGCTGCACGCGCTGCTCGACTTCGCCAACCCCGGGCTGCTGGGCTCGGCCGCCGCCTTCAAGGAGCGCTACGCAGCGCCGGTGGAGCAGCGGGGCAGTCTCCGGCGGGCGGCCGAACTGCGCCGTCGGACCGGCCCGTTCGTGCTGCGGCGGCGCAAGGACGACCCCGGGGTGCTGGCCGACCTGCCGGCCAAGCAGGAGATGACCGTCTGGTGCACCCTGACCGCGGAGCAGGTCGGCCTCTACCAGGCCGTGGTCGCCGACCTGCTGCACCGGTTGCGCGGCGCCAAGGGGGTGGAGCGCAAGGGGGCGGTGCTGGGCGCCATCGGGCGGCTCAAGCAGGTCTGCAACCACCCGGCCCAGCTGCTGCACGACGGCTCGCCGGTGGCCGACCGGTCCGGCAAGGTGGCCCGGCTGGAGGAACTGCTGGCCGAGGCGCTCGCCGAAGGCGACCGCACCCTGGTCTTCACCCAGTACACCGAGTTCGGCGCGATGCTCCAGCACCACCTGGCCGAGCGGCTCGGCACCGAGGTGCTCTTCCTGCACGGCGGACTGTCCGCCCGGCGGCGGGACGAACTGATCGGCCGGTTCCAGCGGCCGGACGGGCCCGGGGTCTTCCTGCTGTCGCTCAAGGCGGGCGGCACCGGACTCAACCTCACGGCCGCCAACCAGGTGGTGCACCTGGACCGATGGTGGAACGCGGCGGTCGAGGAGCAGGCCACCGACCGGGCGCACCGGATCGGCCAGCGGCGCACCGTCCAGGTCCGCCGGTTCGTCTGCGCCGGCACCGTGGAGGAGCGGATCGCGGAGATGATCGAGAGCAAGCGAGCCCTGGCCGAGACCGCCGTGGACCCGGGCGAACGGTGGCTCACCGAGCTGTCCACCGGGGAGCTGCGCGAGCTGCTGAGCCTCACTCAGGAGGCGTTGTCGGAGCAGGAGGAGGCCCGCTGATGGGCGAGCTGGACGACTACTGGCAGGGCGCGTTCACGCTCCACCGGGACGCGGACGACGCTGGGGGCACCGACGACGCTGGGGGCACCGACGACGAGCGGCGCTGGCGCGAGGGCGGGCGGCCGGGTGCGGTGCGGTCGGACGGGGCGGCGCCGCTGCCGGTCGAGCGGCTGGCCGCGTCGGGGATCACGATCGGCGGCCGCGAGCTGGCCGTCGTGCTGGCTCCGACCTACCGGCTGCTCGTGGAGGGCTTCGATGCTTGACCCTCGACCTGGTCGAGGCCGCAGAGTCCAGGACGTGGAGAGCGAGATGCGCAGCATCGGCCGACTGGCCCGGGACAGCGGACTGACCATCAGCGCGCTGCGGTTCTACGACGGCGCCGGGGTGTTCGGACCGGCCTGGGTGGACCCGCAGACCGGTTACCGCTGGTACGCACCGGAGCAGCTGGGCCGGGCCCGGCTGCTCTGCCGGCTGCGCCGGGTCGGGCTGCCGCTGGCCGAGATCCGCCTGGTGCTGGACGCGCCGGCCGGCTCGGACACCGCGCACCGGGTGCTCGACGGGCACCTGCGGCGCCTGGAGGACGGCCTGGCCGATGCCCGTCGCGAGCTCTCCCTCGTCCATGACCTGATCGACCTGAGGGAGTTGTCGATGACCAAGACCACCGTGGACCGCGCCGAACTCGCGGCGGCGCTGTCCGCCGTCCGCTTCGCGGTGAGCGCCGACCCCGGACTGCCGGTGCTCGGCGGGATCCTGTTCGACCTGGACGGCGAGGCGCTGCGCCTGGTCGCCACCGACCGGTACCGGATGGCGGTGGGGCAGGCCGCGGTGCGGCGCGTTGACGGCGAGCGGTGCACCGCCCTGCTCCCGGCGGCGCTGGCGGACGAGATCGGGGCGCTGGCCGGGGCGGGGGAGGGCGAGCTCACGCTGACCGTCGAGGGCGGTCGGGTGCTGGCCGAGGCGGCGGGGCAGCCGCCGGTGGCGGGCGAGCGGCTGGACCTGGACTTCCCCGACTACCAGCGGCTGCTCCGGCTGGAGACCACTCACCGGGCGCGGATCGGCGCCGAGGTGCTCCGCCGTGCGGTGGTCGAGGGGCCGACCCGTCCGTACGTCCCGGAGCAGGGCGAGCCGGCCGGCGGACCGGTCAGCCTCACCGTGCTCGCGCTCGGCGCCGACGGCGAGCTGCGGGTGGTCGCCGACGACGGTGCGGCGGGCGGCGGGGACGGTGCGGCGGCCGCCGAGCAGGAGCTGCGGGTGGCGGTGAACCGGGAGTTCCTGCTGGAGGCGCTCACCGCGGGCGGCGGCGACGGCCAGCTGCTGCTGGAGCTGGGCGGGCCGATCAGCCCGCTGGCGATCCGCTCGGCCGACGGGGCGGCGGGCAGCTACTCGGTGCTGATGCCGGTGCGCCTCTCGTAGCGCCGCCCGGCCCGGCCGCCGTCCCGGTCAGCCGACGGCCGTCCGCAGGCCGAGGGTGATCAGGACCCCGCTGGTCAGCCGGGTCAGCACGGTCCGGAACCGGTGGGACCTGGCGAGGGCCGCGGCCCGGCCGATCACCACTGCCCAGCCGAGCAGCCACACCGCCACCAGCACCACCTGGGCGGTGGCCAGGGCGAGCAGCTGGGGGAGCACCGGCTGACGGGGCGTGAGGAACTGCGGGGCCAGGGTCAAGAAGACCGAGGCGGCCTTGGGGTTGAGCACGTTCCCCAACAGCGCCTGCAGGTAGGTGGACCGGCCGGTCCAGGGCAGCCGGCTCCGGCGGGGCGGACGGTCGCCGCCGGCGTCGGCTGCCCGCCGCCGGCCGCCGGCCTGCCACCAGGTCCACAGTCCCAGCCCGACCAGGTACGCCGCGCCGGCCAGCCGGACCGCGGCGAACGCCTGGCTGGACCGCATCACCAGCGCGGAGAGCCCCAGACCGGCCAGGGTGGCGTGCACGTAGAGCCCGGTGGCGGTGCCCAGCACCACCGCCAGGCCCTCGCGGCGCCCGGCGGTGGTCACCCGCTGGGTCAGCAGGGTGAAGCTGGCGCCCGGCGTGGCGATCAGCGGGAAGACGGCGGCGAGGAAGCCGAGCACCGCGGAGCCGGGGACCGGACCCCACGCGCCGAGCGCCGCCGTCACCGCGGGACCACCCGGTAGTGCGTGGTGAGCCGGTGCTCCGCGTCCAGCACGTGGAAGGCGACCCCCGGCGGCTGCTCCCAGTTGGTCAGCTCCGGGCCCTCCCAGGGCAGCCCGAGCGTCCAGGTGACCGAGGGGCCGACCAGCAGCGGGCGGCCGGCGAAGGTGGAGGCGGCCGCCGTGTGCGCGTGGCCGGTGATCAGGGCGACGACCTCGGGGTGGGCCGCGAGCAGGGCGGTGAGCGCGTCGCCGTTCTGCAGCGTGTAGGCGTCGGGCAGCGGGTGGTGGAGCGTCACCGGCGGGTGGTGGCAGGCGATCAGGGCGGGCGTGCCGACGGGCAGCGCGTCGAGCGTGTCGGCCAGCCAGGCGAGGGTCTCCCGGTCCAGCAGGCCCTCGTCCTCGCCCGGGATGCTGGAGTCGCACATCAGCACCGCGGCCCCGCCGACCAGGTGCAGGCGGTTCACCGGTCCGTCCGCGCCGGGTTCGCCGAGCAGCGCCGTGCGCAGCGGCCGCCGCGCGTCGTGGTTGCCCGGACAGGTGAGGACCGGGAACGGGGCGGCGAGGATCCGGGCCGCCTCCCGGTACTCGGCCGCGGTGCCGTGGTCCGCGATGTCGCCGGTGACGAGCAGGGCGTCGACCGGGGTGGGCAGCGCGCGCAGGTAGTCCATGACGCGCTCGGCCCGCTCCCGGGCCCGATCGCTGCCGTCCAGGTGCAGGTCGCTGATCTGGGCGAGCAGAACCATGGTGCATTCCCCCTCTAACGGAAAACTTCGGGTTATCCGTTAGGAACGGTAGACTACGGTCGACCCAGTGATCAAGAGCAGAACTCGAGGTGACCCTGGTGCCGATCCCTTGTCTGGCCCTGGAGCTGGCCGGCACGATCCGCCACGACGGCAGCGGCGGGGTGGCGGACGACCTGTCGGACCGGGCCGGTCTGGCGCTCTGGCTGGGCGACCGGGCGGAGCGGCTGGCCGCGGCCGGCTGTACGGAGGCGGGGCCGGTGACCGAACCGCTGCACGCGCGGGTGCTGGCCGTGCGCGGCGCGCTGCGCGCACTGCTCGCCCGAGCGGTCAGCCCGGCGCCGCCCAGCCCCGCCGATGCCGATCGCCTGTTGCCCGCCGAGCGGGCGCTGGAGCTGCTCAACGCGGCGGCGGCCGACCGGCCGGTGGTCCCGGTGCTGGACTGGCCCGCCGGTGCCGCGCCGGTGGTCCGGGTGCGGGTCGTCGGCGACGCGGCGGGCGGCTTGCCGGCGGCCCTGGCCCGGGCGGCGATCGACTTCCTGGCCGGCCCCGACCTGCCCCGGCTGCGCGCCTGCACCGCGCCCCGGTGCGTGCGCTACTTCCTCCAGGAGCACGGCCGGCAGGAGTTCTGCAAAGCCTCCTGCGGCAACCGGGCCCGGGCCGCCCGCCACTACCGGCGCCACCACGCCGCGTCCGAGGCGGACTGACCCCGGGTCCCGGGATCGCCGCCGGCCCCGCCGGGCCCGACCTGACCAGGTGTCCGCCCCGCGCCCCGCTGTGCTTGCATTTGCAAGCACTCCAGTTAGCATGGGGGCCATGGCTTCACTGAACGTGAGCTCGCTGGGTGAGTACATCCGCGAGCAGCGGCGCACGGCGCAGTACTCGTTGCGCCAGTTGGCGGAGGCAGCGGGTGTGTCCAACCCGTACCTCAGCCAGATTGAGCGAGGGCTGCGCAAGCCGAGTGCGGAGATCCTGCAGCAGATCGCGAAGGCGCTGCGGATCTCGGCCGAGACGCTCTACGTGCAGGCCGGGATCCTGGAGGAACGCCCGGCCGACGGTGCCGACCTGCGGGCCGCGATCTTCGCGGACGCGGCCATCAGTGAACAGCAGAAGCACGCGTTGCTGGCCGTCTACGAGGCTTTCGTCGCGGAGAACACGAACCAGGGAAGGACGAGCTGATGCCCGGTACCGAGGAGATCAGGAACGAGATCCGCAAGACGCTGAGCGACCCGACGCCGCTCTACGCGCTCGCGGGCGCGGGCGACCTGGCGGTCGAGATGCTGCGCGAGGTGCCGGCCCGGGTCGAGGCGCTGGCCGCCGACCGCCGCGGCGCCCAGGACGCCGCGGTGTCCCGGCTGCAGGAGGCCCAGGCCAAGGTGATCGGCACCGTCACCACGCTGCCGTCCGACGTCAAGGGCCTGCAGGAGAAGGCGCAGGAGTTCGCGCTGCAGCAGGTCGGCCGGGCCGCGGGCCTGGCGGTCAAGGCCAAGGAGGTCTACGACGAGCTGGCTGTGCGCGGCAAGGGAGTCGTGGACAAGAACGTGCCGGGCTGGGTCGAGGAGTCGGCCGTGACCGTCGAGCGGACCCAGACCGTGCCGGTGGACGCCGAGGAGGTCGAGGCCGAGCCGGTTCCGGACGAGGCGCCCGCGGCCGAGCAGCCGGCCAAGAAGTCGCCCCGGGCCCGGAAGCGCCCGGCCGCGACGGAGCAGTGACGGCGCACGCGAGGCCACGGGCGGCGAGCCCCGGCCGCCCGTCCCACGACGGGGCCCCGGTGTGTCAGGGTTGAGGGGCGGTGCCGCGGGAAGTCAACGGGTGACACCAGCGGCAAGGATCGGATGAGGAGACCTGGGTGACGTACTTCCTGTCGTTCCAGCTGCTGAACCCCTTCTGGTACCTCTCGGCCGGGATCCTGCTCTTCAAGGCGTACGCCTTGGTGGACGCGGCGTTCCGACGGGACGACGCGTACCGGGCGGCGGACAAGAAGAGCAAGGCGTTCTGGCTGGTGGTGCTGGGACTGGCGTTCGGCTTCGACCTGCTGTTCGGAGCCAACTTCATCGGCAGCTTCCTCACCCTGATCGGCCTGGTGGCGGCGATCGTCTACATGGTGGACGTCCGCCCGGCGATCCAGTCGCTGACAGGCGGCCGGGCCAACGACCCGATCAACCGGGCGCTGCGCTCGCTGGGCCTGCGCGGTGGTGGCCGGCAGCGCTGGTGAGCGACCGCTGACCGGCGACCGGCCGGCGGCGACCGGTCAGCGGCTATTGAGGGGACCGGAGGGCTGACGGCGGCTCAGGTGCTGCCGTCAGTCGGGCGTGCGGGGCCTGTGGGTGGGGCGTCCGCCCCGCCGAACGGGGCGTCAGCCCCGCGGCGGCGGCGTCAGCCCATCAGCGCGGGCTGCTGGTTGCGCTCCAGCAGCAGGACCGCGACGTCGTCGGTCAGGGCGCCGCCGTTGAGCTCCTCCACCTCGGCCAGCGCACCGTCCACCAGGCGGCCGCGGCTGAGCCCGTTGGCCTGGTGGTCGCCGATCAGGCCGATCAGACCGTCTTGGCCCAGCCGGCGCGATCCGGCGCCGACCCGACCCTCGATCAGACCGTCCGTGTAGAGCAGCAGGCTCCAGCCCGGCTCCAGCTCGACGTGCTGGGCCGGCCAGGCCGACTCGGTGTCGTCGCAGGGGAGCAGCCCCAGGGCCGGACCGGCCAGGTCGCTCGGCAGCACCACCGGCCGCCGGTCGGCGGAGAGCAGCAGCGGGGCCGGGTGCCCGGCCAGGTAGAGCTGGGCGTACTCCAGCCCCGGTCGCTCGGAGGGCAGCGCCTGCTGGCCCACCCCCGGTGCCGGGCGCGACTGGGCCGCCCCGGCACCGAGCTGGTCGGCAGCCCGGGCACTGCGGTGACCGCGCGGAGCCGGCTCCGGCGGGGCGCCCGGGGTGATCACCAGCATGCAGAGGGTCGCGAAGATCTCGTCGCTGCGCCGCTCGTGCTCCAGCACGTGCTGCAGGGTGGTGAGCAGGGTCTGACCGGTCAGGCCCGCGAAGACGAGGGTGCGCCACGCTATCCGCAGCGCGACCCCGAGCGCGGCCTCGTCCGGACCGTGGCCGCAGACGTCACCGATCACCACGTGCACCGAGCCGTCGTCGGTGCGGACCGCGTCGTAGAAGTCGCCGCCGAGCAGGGCCCGCCGCCGACCCGGGCGGTAGCGCCGGGTGAAGGACAGCTCGGCCCCGTCCAGCAACGGGGTGGGCAGCAGGTGGCGCTGCAGGCGGGCGTTCTCCTGTCCGCGCAGCTCGGCCTCGACCAGTCGGCGCTGCGACTCGTCGGCCCGCTTGCGTTCCACGGCGTACCGCAGCGCCCGGGCCAGCAGCGGACCGTCCGTCTCGTCCCGGGTGAGGAAGTCCTGGGCGCCAGCGGCCACCGCGGCGGCGCCCAGCGGCGCGTCGGCGGCCTCGGTCAGCACCACGACCGCGGCGTTCGGGGCCAGCCGCAGCACCTCGCGCAGCCCGTCCAACGGGTCGCCCTCGGACCCGGGGGCACCGGCCGGGCCGGTGGCCAGGTCGAGCAGGACGCAGCTGTAGTCGACCGGGACGACCCGCGCGCGCCGGCCCGGGGCGCTGCGCACCGGGGTGAGCAGTACGGCGGCCTCGGCCAGGCCGTGCGCCCGGTGCAGCTCGATCGGCGCGCCGCCGGCGGCGATCAGTTCCTCGATCAGCCGGGCGTCGCCCGCCTCGCTCTCGATCACCAGCAGTCGCACCGGGTCGGCGGCGCGCTCGCCGCCCCCCGGCCGACCGGTGGCCCGCGGTGCGGGCAGCGGCAGCGGGCCGGCGCCCGCGGCGTCCGCCCGGTCCGCCAGCTGACGCGCCGCGGCGGCCAGGCCGCCCAGCCCGCCGAGGTCGCCGAAGGGGCTGACCGCGCCGAGTCCCTCGAACCGGCCGAGGCCTTCGAGGGAGTCCAGTCCGTGCATGGAGCTCAGGCCGCTCATGTCGTTCAGTCCGGTGCCGGCGGTCGGGGACTTGGCCGGATCAGGGCAGGGGGCGGCCACACGCTGGCGCGGGCCAGCCTTGGCCGGGGTGCCGGACCGGTTCTGGCCGGTATCCGCCCCGTCTCCCGTTGCGGGCACGGACGATTCCTCCTCTTCCCTGACGGGGTAACGGCTGCGATCCGCGCGCAGTGCCCGCGTGGCACTACGAGTCAGGGAACCTTCCGCGACCATAACGTGATCTCCGAGGATTTCCTTGGCTGGTGAGCGTGGATGTGGTTATTGCCACGCTGGTGGTGGGCCGGGTGGCTGGTGGGCGGGACTGACGGTCGGGCACGCGTGCGGCCCGGGGCGAGGAGCTGACGGTGACACAGATCACATTGGTTCAGGGTGATATCACGAAGCAGCGGGTTGATGCCGTGGTCAACGCGGCCAATTCGTCCCTGCTGGGCGGGGGCGGGGTGGACGGGGCGATCCATCGGGCGGGCGGGCCGGAGATCCTGGCCGAGTGCCGGAAACTGCGGGCTTCGCACTACGGCAAGGGCTTGCCGGTCGGGCAGGCGGTGCTGACGACGGCCGGGAAGCTGCCGGCCAGGCACGTGGTGCACACGGTCGGCCCCGTCCACGGGGGCCACGCGTACGAGCGCGGGGCGGAGTTGCTGGCCTCCTGTTATCGCGAGTCGCTGCGGCTGGCGGCGCAGGCGGGTGATCGGGTGGTGGCGGTCCCGGCGGTGTCGACCGGGGTGTACGGCTGGCCGATGGAGGACGCGGCGCGGATCGCCCTGTCGACGGTGGCGGCGGAGCTGGCCCGGGGGCCGGCGGCGGAACTGGCGGAGGTGCGGTTCGTGCTGTTCGATGCAGCGGCGTTCCAGACCTTCGCGCAGGTCAGGGACGCGTTGGGGCTCGACCCGCGGGAGTCGCGGGAGGGGTAGGTGCGGCAGTCTGATCGAATCAAGGAGCGTCACCGGATGGGCTCCATAGTGGCCTGACGGCGCGTCAACACGCCAGAGGAAATCGATAACTCGTTCGAGTGAAATGGGTGGCAGGTCGAGCGGCGCCGGTGCCGACGCCGACGTAGGTACCGGCGGCGGCCCCGGTACCGGCACCGCCCACCCGGTCAGGGCGCCAGCGCCGCCCACGGCAGCGTGAGCTCCCCCTGCCGCCACCGCCCGCGCACGTCCACCAGCGGCCAGGAGCCGGCCAGCGCCGTGCAGGCGGCCACCCAGCGCTGCCGCACCCCGAACGCCCCGTACGGCGCGGCCGCCGCCCAGGCCCGGTCGAACTCGGTCAGGAAGGCGTGCACCGGCCGCCCCGGCACGTTGTGGTGGATCAGCGCCTTCGGCAGCCGCTCGGCCAGGTCCGACGGGCGCTCCAGCGAGGCCAGCCGGGCCGCGAAGGTGACCGTGCGCGGCCCCTCGGGCCCCAGCGCCACCCAGACGTGCCGCCGCCCGACCTCGTCGCAGGTCCCCTCGACCAGCAGGCCGTCGGGCGTCAGCCGGTCGCACAGCCGCGCCCAGACCGCCTCGACCGCCTCCTCCTCGTACTGCCGCAGTACGTTGGCGGCCCGGATCAGCTGGGCCCGGGCGCCGTCCAGCGGCACCTCGAAGCCGCCGCGCCGGAAGGTCAGCCCCGGCGGGCGCGCGTACGGCAGCGCCGCCGCGACCCGGGCCGGCTCGATCTCGATCCCGACCACCCGCAGGTCGGGGCGGACCGCGGTGAGCCGCCGGTGCAGCTCCACCGCCGTCCAGGGCGCCGCGCCGTAGCCCAGGTCCACCGCCACCGGCGCGGCCGCCGCGGCCCGCAGCCGGGCCGCCAGCGCGTGCACGATCCAGCGGTCCATCCGCCGCAGCCGGTTGGTGTTGGTGGTGCCGCGGGTCACGGTGCCGACCGGCCGGGCCGCCCCGCGCGACCCGCCGCGGCCCTGGTCCCCGCGGCCCGCCGGGTGCCCGAACGCGCCGGGGTCGAAGGAAGCAGCCATGACGGCAGGGTACGTGGACGGCCGCGCCGCCCGGCACGGCGCGTGCGCCGCCCTTGCGCGCCGCCCGTGCGGGGGCTGCGCCGCCGGGCGCGCGGCCGGGTCGCGCCGGAATCACTCCCGCTGCGGGGAATGCACGAAGTGGGCGCGCGGTTGTTTCGCTGTTGGACCCGGCAGAGTGGTAGGCGAGGCAGAAGCAGAGAGGCCCCAGTCAGGTGATCAAGCACCCCGTGTCGACGGTTCGGCGCGACCGGCAGAGCCCGTCGCGCCCCCGCCTGCATGCGCTGACCGGTGGCCGTGCCGGCTCCCCGCGCCGGATCGCGATGCTCAGCGTGCACACCTCCCCGCTGCACCAGCCCGGCACCGGCGACGCGGGCGGCATGAACGTCTACATCGTCGAGCTGGCCAAGCGGCTGGCCGCGCTCGACATCGAGGTGGAGGTCTTCACCCGGGCCACCTCCTCCGACCTGGCGCCCAGCGTCGAGCTGGCCCCCGGCGTGCTGGTCCGGCACGTCACCGCCGGCCCGTACGAGGGGCTGGTCAAGGAGGACCTGCCGGCCCAGCTCTGCGCCTTCACCCACGGCGTGCTGCGCACCGAGGCCGGCCACCGCCCCGGCCACTACGACCTGGTCCACTCGCACTACTGGCTGTCCGGCCAGGTCGGCTGGCTGGCCGCGGAGCGCTGGGGCGTCCCGCTGGTGCACACCATGCACACCATGGCGAAGGTGAAGAACGCCGCGCTGGCCGCGGGCGACACCCCCGAGCCGGCCGCCCGGGTGATCGGCGAGACCCAGGTGGTGGAGGCCGCCGACCGGCTGATCGCCAACACCGCCGACGAGGCCGGCGAGCTGGCCGGCCACTACGGCGCCCGGCCGGACCAGCTGGAGGTGGTGCACCCGGGCGTCAACCTGGACGTCTTCCGGCCCGGTGAGCCGGACCCCGGTGCCGCCCGGCGGGCCGCCCGGGCCCGCCTCGGGCTGCCGGCCGACGCCGCGGTGCTGCTGTTCGCCGGCCGGATACAGCCGCTCAAGGCGCCGGACGTGCTGCTCAAGGCGGTCTCGGTGCTGCTCGCGCGCCGCCCGGAGCTGCGCGAGCACCTGGTGGTCCCGGTGGTCGGCGGGCCCTCCGGCAGCGGGCTGGCGGAGCCGAAGAGCCTGCAGAAGCTCGCCGCCCAGCTGGGCATCGGCGACGTGGTCCGGTTCCACCCGCCGGTCGGCCAGACCGAGCTGGCCGAGTGGTACCGCGCGGCGACGGTGCTGGTGATGCCCTCGTACAGCGAGTCCTTCGGCCTGGTGGCGCTGGAGGCGCAGGCCTGCGGCACCCCGGTGGTGGCGGCCGCGGTCGGCGGCCTGCCGGTCGCGGTGCGCGACGGGGAGACGGGCCGGCTGGTCCTCGGGCACGATCCGGCGGACTGGGCGCGCGAGCTGGAGCCCTACGTGACCCGGCCCGAGCTGGTGGCCCGGCAGGGCGCGGCCGCGGCCCGGCACGCGGCCGGCTTCGGCTGGGGCGCGGCGGCCGCCGCCACCGCCGAGGTCTACGCGGGGGCCCTGGCCGGCTCGGCGGGCCGCCGCCGCACCCCGGCCTGAGCGCTGCGGTGCTACCGGCCTGAGCGCGCGGCGTACCGGTCGGGCGGTACCAGCCGGTAGCGTCGCCCCATGGCTATCCGTACCAAGGACGAGGCTCTCGCGCTGCTCGCCGCCGCACTGGACGAGGCCGGCGTCGGCTGGGAGCCCGCCGTCGCCGATCCGTACACGCTGGTCGCCACGCTGCCCGGCACCCGCAAGCTGAGCACCACCTGCGCGCTGCGGGTCGGCGACCACACCCTGTCGGTGAACGCCTTCGTGATCCGCCGGCCGGACGAGAACCACGAGGGCGTGTTCCGCTGGCTGCTGGAGCGCAACACCCGGCTCTACGGGGTCGCCTACGCCCTGGACCCGCTCGGCGACGTCTACCTGACCGGCCGGCTGCCGCTCTCCGCGCTCGACGCCGACACGGTGGACCGGCTGCTCGGCACCGTGCTGGAGAACGCCGACGAGCCGTTCAACACCCTGCTCGAACTCGGCTTCGCCACCGCGATCCGCCGCGAGTGGGAGTGGCGGACCAAGCGCGGGGAGTCCACCCGCAACCTGGCCGCCTTCGCCCACCTGGCCGGCCCGGAGCGGTCCGGCTGAGCCGCTACGCCGCCGCCCGGGCCGCGGCCCGGGCGGTCGCCGTCGCGTCGGCGCGGCGGCCGACCAGCAGGTAGCCGGCGCCGGCCACCGTGCCCAGCACCGCGCAGCCGCCCCAGACCGCGCCCGGTCCGGCGTGGTCCAGCAGCAGGCCGCCGGCGGCCGGTCCGGCGAACGAGGCCGCCGACCAGGCCAGCGAGGAGACGCCCTGGTAGCGCCCGCGGGCGTGGGTCGGCGAGAGCTCGGCGACCAGGCTCATGTTGGTCGGCACCTGGACGATCTCGCCGATGGTCCAGATCGCCACGCTCAGCGCGAAGAACAGTGCGGAGTGCCCCGCGAAGGCGGCCAGCGCGGCGCCCCAGCCGGCCAGCAGCGCCCCCAGCATCAGCAGCCGGGCCCGGTCGCGGCCCTGGATCAGCCGGGTCACCGGGATCTGCAGCACCACGATCAGCAGCCCGTTCAGTCCGATCACCAGGCCGTACTGGGTGGCGCTCAGCCCGGCCTCGCCCATCACCACCGCCAGCGTGGTGCTGCCCTGCTGCATGACCACCGCGAACAGGAAGGTCATGCCGACCAGCGCGATGAACCGCCGGTCGCGGAAGACGGTCCCCAGGCTGACCTGCGGCCCCGCCGCCCCGGCCCGCACCGCGCCGGCCCCGGACGGCTGCGGCTTGGACTCCGGCACCTTGACGAAGACCACCAGCGCGCAGAGCAGCGTGGTGGCCGCGTCGGCGAGGAAGAGCGGCAGGTAGCCGTGGACCGCGATCAGCCCGGCCACCGCCGAGGAGACGCCGAAGCCGATGTTGATCGCCCAGTAGTTGAGCGAGAAGGCCCGCACCCGGTCCTTGGCCGGAACCACGTCCGCGATGATCGCCGAGGTGGCCGGCCGGGAGGCGTTGCCGCTGAAGCCGGTGAGGAAGGCCACGGCGGCGATCATCAGCTGCCCGTGGGCGAAGCCCAGCGCCGCGGTGCACAGCGCGGTCAGCGTCTGGGCGGCCAGCAGGGTGGGCCGCCGCCCGATCCGGTCCGCCAGCACCCCGCCCACCAGCGAGGAGACCGCCGACCCGAGACCGAAGAGCGCGGCCACCAGGCCCGCGTAGGAGGCCGAGTAGCCGCGCTCGGTGGTCAGGTACAGCGCCATGAACGTGACCACGAAGGCGCCCAGCTTGTTCACCAGGGTCGAGGTCCACAGCCACCAGAAGGCGGAGGGCAGACCGCCCACCGACTCGGCGGCGGCGCTGCGCACCCGGGCGGGCAGCAGCGTGGCGGGTGCGGGCATGGGGGCTCCCGGGCGGCAGGGACCGGTGAGCGGAGTGGGGTGACCGCTCACCGAGTCAGTAAGTGGCTCAGTGGACTAGCACACATTACTGATCGGGCTGGTGCGCCAGCCAGCGGTTATTTTCGACGCACTAAGCTGTGCGCCATGGCTGACACGACCTACCGACTGATCCTGCTCCGCCACGGCGAGAGCGAGTGGAACCAGAAGAACCTCTTCACCGGCTGGGTCGACGTCGACCTCAACGAGAAGGGTGAGAAGGAGGCCGCGCGCGGTGGCGAGCTGCTGGCCTCCGAGGGCCTGTTCCCGGACGTGGTGCACACCTCGCTGCTGCGCCGCGCCATCCGCACCTCGCAGATCGCGCTGGACAAGGCCGACCGGCACTGGATCCCGGTCAACCGCAGCTGGCGGCTGAACGAGCGCCACTACGGCGCGCTGCAGGGCAAGGACAAGGCGCAGACCCTGGCCGAGTTCGGCGAGGAGCAGTTCCAGCTGTGGCGCCGCTCCTACGACACCCCGCCGCCGGCGCTCGAGGACGGCACCGAGTTCTCCCAGTCCGGCGACGCCCGCTACGGGGAGATCCCGAGCGAGCTGCGTCCGCGCACCGAGTGCCTCAAGGACGTCGTCGACCGGATGCTGCCGTACTGGTACGACGCGATCGTGCCGGACCTGGCCGCCGGCCGGACCGTGCTGGTCACCGCGCACGGCAACAGCCTGCGCGCGCTGGTCAAGCACCTGGACGGGATCTCCGACGAGGCGATCGCCGGCCTGAACATCCCCACCGGCATCCCGCTCCTCTACGAGCTGGACGCGGACTTCAAGCCGCTCACCCCGGGCGGCCGCTACCTGGACCCGGAGGCGGCCGCGGCCGCCATCGAGGCCGTGAAGAACCAGGGCAAGAAGTAACCCGCTTGCCGATACGGCCCCCGACCTGCGCGAATGGCGCGGGTCGGGGGCCGTCGTCGTTCCCGGGGGTCAGTGGCCGCCGCAGCAGCCGCCGCTGGCGCCGCCGCACTGGCAGGGCGCTCCGGACTGGCAGCCGCAGCCGCAGCCCGGACCGCAGCCGCAGGCGCCGAGCAGGACCAGCTTCCGGGCCGGGGCGCAGCAGGTGGCCGACTCGGCGGGGGCCGGGACGGGCCGGGCGGGGGTGGTGGTCATGGTGCGGTGCCCTCCTCGAAGACGGCAGACAGCTGCCTGCCCATCGAGTGAAGCCCGCCCGCTGACGGGGCGTCAACGGGCGCGCGGGTGTGGGGGAGCGGTGGTTCCGTGCTCCCCCACCCCGGGCTGTTCGGGTTTACCGCGGCGACCGGGCCGACCGGTCACTCGGCCGGCAGCGGCTCCTCGGGCACGTAGTCGCCCGCGTGCTCGCCGGTGACCAGGTAGACGACCCGCTTGGCGACCGAGACCGCGTGGTCGGCGAACCGCTCGTAGTAGCGGCCGATCAGGGTGACGTCCACGCCGGTCTCGATGCCGTGCTGCCAGCGGTCGTCGATCAGGTGCTGGAACAGCTCGCGGTGCAGCTGGTCCATCGCGTCGTCGTCGCGCTCCAGCTGCAGCGCGGCGTCCACGTCCTTGGTGGCGATGACCTGGCCGGCCTTGGCCACCAGGCGCTGGGCGAGCTGTCCCATCTCCAGCACGGTCGGGTGCAGGTCGCCCGGCACCGCCGACTGCGGGTAGCGCAGCCGGGCCACCTTGGCCACGTGCCGGGCCAGGTCGCCGCAGCGCTCCAGGTCGGCGCTCATCCGCAGGCTGGTGACCACGATCCGCAGGTCGGTGGCGACCGGCTGCTGGCGGGCCAGCAGGGCGATCGCGCGGTCCTCCAGCGCGTGGTGCAGGTCGTTGACCTTGGCGTCGGCAGCGATCACCGACTCGGCCAGCTCCAGGTCCGCGTCGAGCAGTGCGGTGGTGGCGCGGCCCATGGCCGAGCCGACCAGCCGGGCCATCTCGACCAGGCTGTCGCCGATCGAGTCGAGTTCCTCGTGGTACGCGTCGCGCATGCTCTTCTCTTCTCCTCAGTAGCTGTGTCGGTGGCGGTGCCGACCGGCCGCCGCGCCGGTGTTCGACCGGCGAGGGGCCACTGCTGGTGGCGCGCATCGTACGCGTGCCGGGACCCACACGGGCTGCCCTCGCCAGACTGGGCCGCCCGGGCGACCGCTCCCGGCCAGCGCGGTGAACCGGCAGCTACCTGAAGGTGAATTCTCGGCAACGCGCGGCCGATGCCTTGATCTGACGCTTACAAAGCGCCCGGTGGATGCGCTTACGCTGGTCGGCATGGACGTGAATGTGGCCGCTGCCGCCGCCTGCGCCATCGCCGGGCTCGGTGTCGGCCTCACCGCCTCCATCGCCTTCCGCTGGAGCGAACGCGAGCAGAACCGCGCCGCCGGTGGCGGCAGCAGCAGACGGAACGGCAACGCGGCGGTGCTCAGCTCGCCGCTCCAGGAACCGGCACTGCCCCCGGGCGTGGACACCGTGCTCTCGGTGCTGCGCTCCTGCGCGATCGTGCTCGGCGACGGCGACGAGGTGGTCAAGGCCAGCTCCGCCGCCTACTCGATGGGCCTGGTCCGCGGTGGCGCGGTGGCGGTCGAGCCGATGCTGGCGCTGGCCCGGGCGACCCGCCGGGACGGCGAGATCCGCCAGGTCGAGCTGGACGTGCCGCGCCCCGGCGTGCAGCGCTCCGGCGAGCCGCTGTCGGTCTCGGTCCGGGTGGCCCCGCTCGGTTCCCGGCTGGTCCTGGTGCTGGTCGAGGACCTCACCGAGCGCCGCCGGATCGAGGCGGTCCGGCGCGACTTCGTGGCCAACGTCAGCCACGAGCTCAAGACCCCGGTCGGCGCGCTGTCGCTGCTCTCCGAGGCGGTCGCGGACGCGTCCGACGACCCGGAGGCGGTGCAGCGCTTCGCCGGCCGGATGCAGATCGAGGCCACCCGGCTGGCCAGCCTGGTCCAGGAGATCATCGACCTCTCCCGGGTGCAGGACGACCGGCTGCTGATGGACCCCGAGCCGGTGCCGGTGGACGAGCTGATCGCCGAGGCGATGGACCGCTGCCGCCAGCAGGCCGCGGCCAAGCAGATCCACATCGCGGCCGGCGGCATCGCCGGCCTCTACATCCACGGCGACCGCGGCCAGCTGGCCGCCGCGCTCGGCAACCTGGTCGAGAACGCCGTCAACTACAGTCCGCCGCGGACCCGGGTGGCGATCGCCACCCGCCGGATAGCCAGCGCCGCCGCCATCGGTGAGGCGGACGGCGAACTGATCGAGATCTCGGTGACCGACCAGGGCATCGGTATCTCGGAGAAGGACCGCGAGCGGATCTTCGAACGCTTCTACCGGGTGGACCCGGCCCGCTCCCGCGCCACCGGTGGCACCGGCCTCGGCCTGTCCATCGTCAAGCACGTGGCGGCCTCGCACGGCGGGACCGTCTCCGTCTGGAGCGTCGAGGGCCAGGGCTCCACCTTCACCGTCCGGCTGCCCGCCGGTCAGCACCCGGCGCCGAGCAGCGGACCGGCGCCCGTCGAAACCGCAACCACACCCCCCCTTCCTGCCCCGGAGGCCCGATCGTGACCCGAGTACTGGTGGTCGAGGACGAGGAGTCGTTCAGCGACGCCCTGTCGTACATGCTTCGCAAGGAGGGCTTCGAGGTGGCGGTCGCCGCCACCGGCCCGGACGCGCTGGAGCAGTTCGAACGCAACGGCGCCGACCTGGTGCTGCTCGACCTGATGCTGCCCGGGCTCCCCGGTACCGAGGTCTGCCGTCAGCTGCGGGTGCGCTCCAACGTCCCGGTCATCATGGTGACCGCCAAGGACAGCGAGATCGACAAGGTGGTCGGCCTGGAGATAGGCGCGGACGACTACGTCACCAAGCCCTACTCGACCCGTGAGCTGGTCGCCCGGATCCGCGCGGTGCTGCGCCGCCGCGGTGAGGACGGCGGGGCCGGCACCGACGGCAGCGGCCCCGGCGCGCTGGAGGCGGGCCCGGTCCGGATGGACGTGGACCGGCACGTGGTGACGGTGGACGGCGCCAAGGTCGACCTGCCGCTCAAGGAGTTCGACCTGCTGGAGATGCTGCTGCGCAACGCCGGCCGGGTGCTGACCCGGATGCAGCTGATCGACCGGGTCTGGGGCGCGGACTACGTCGGCGACACCAAGACCCTGGACGTGCACGTGAAGCGCCTGCGGGCCAAGATCGAGCCGGACCCGGGCGCCCCGCGCTACCTGGTCACGGTCCGTGGCCTGGGCTACAAGTTCGAGCCGTAAACCGCCCCGGCGGTGGGGCCCGGGACGGCGGTCCCGGGCCCGGGCACGACGGAGGGCCGCACCCCGGAAACGGGTGTGAGGC